>NZ_JBSHNS010000390.1:0-12300 GCF_053601635.1 Pontimicrobium sp. MEBiC01747 | reverse complement strand
ACATTAATTAAACTGAAGCCAACTGCGGCAAAAGGAACTTACGTAAAGAGCATTCATATGTCTAGTACAATGAGTCCTAGTATTGCAGTTGATACTAAAATCGGTTAGTAGTTAAATAACTTATTATTATGACAAGAGAAGAAAAATCACAAGTTATTGAAGAATTAACTGGACAGCTAGCAGAGAATGCTAACATATATTTAGCAGACATCTCTGGATTAAATGCAGGTACTACTTCAGATTTACGTAGAGCTTGTTTTAAAGCTAACGTAACATTAGCAGTAGTTAAAAACACATTACTTGAAAAAGCAATGGAAGCTTCAGATAAAGATTTTGGAGACTTACCATCAACGCTTAAAGGTAATACATCTGTAATGTACTCAGAAACTGGTAACGCACCAGCAAAAGTAATTAAAGCATTCCGCAAAAAATCAGAAAAGCCTTTATTAAAAGGAGCTTTTATTGAGGAAGCTGTTTACATTGGAGACGACCAGTTAGATGTATTAGTAGATATCAAATCTAAAGAAGAATTAATTGGAGATATCATTGGATTACTTCAATCACCAGCTAAAAACGTTATTTCTGCACTTAAATCAGGTGGAGGAACATTAGCAGGTATTCTTAAAACATTATCTGAAAAAGAAGGATAATTTAAAAAGTACGCACTTTACACAATTATATTATTACAAAAATTATTAAAACGATAGAAAATGGCAGATTTAAAAGAATTCGCAGAACAATTAGTTAACTTAACAGTAAAAGACGTTAACGAATTAGCAAACATATTAAAAGATGAGTATGGTATCGAGCCTGCTGCAGCAGCAGCAGTTGTACAAACTGGACCAGGAGCTGGTGGAGATGCTACTGAAGAGAAAACTGAATTTGATGTAATCCTTAAAGCTGCAGGTGGCGCTAAGTTAGCTGTTGTAAAATTAGTTAAAGAATTAACTGGATTAGGATTAAAAGAAGCTAAAGGATTAGTTGACGATGCACCAAGTGCAATCAAAGAAGGTGTTTCTAAAGATGAAGCAGAAGGTTTAAAATCTTCTTTAGAAGAAGCTGGAGCAGAGGTTGAGCTTAAGTAAGCTTTACTCTAAAACATTACAAAGGTTTAGGTCTGGAGAGTAGTCTCTAAGACCTAGACCATTTGTCGTATATAGTGACAAGCTATATACAATCATATTTTTTTTAATCAAAATTTCGTCCATTGATGTTAGTAACACAAGCTGAAAGATTAAATTTCTCGTCTATAGTCAATAGAACAGAATATCCAGATTTTATGGATATTCAAATAAAATCCTTTCAGGATTTTTTCCAACTAGAAACAAAATCTGAAGAAAGAGGTGATGAAGGGTTATACAACACCTTCATGGAAAATTTTCCAATTACAGATACCCGTAATCAATTCGTATTAGAATTTTTAGATTACTTCATAGATCCACCAAGATATGCCATTGAAGAATGTATAGAAAGAGGACTTACTTATAGCGTTCCGCTTAAAGCAAGGTTAAAGTTATATTGTACAGACCCTGAACACGAGGATTTCGAAACTATTGTTCAAGATGTGTACTTAGGAACGATACCTTATATGACACCTAGTGGTACGTTTTGTATCAATGGTGCAGAACGTGTAGTTGTATCTCAATTACACAGATCTCCAGGAGTATTTTTTGGACAATCTTTCCATGCAAATGGAACAAAATTATATTCAGCAAGAGTTATTCCTTTTAAAGGATCTTGGATTGAATTTGCTACAGATATTAACCAAGTAATGTATGCTTATATCGATAGAAAAAAGAAGTTACCTGTAACGACTTTATTTAGAGCTATTGGTTTTGAGCGTGATAAAGATATTCTTGAAATTTTTGATTTAGCTGAAGAAGTTAAAGTATCAAAATCAGGATTAAAAAAGTATCAAGGAAGAAAACTTGCAGCGCGTGTATTAAACACATGGCATGAAGATTTCGTTGATGAAGATACAGGAGAAGTTGTATCTATCGAGCGTAACGAAATTGTATTAGATCGTGATACTGAATTAGACAAAGAAAACATAGAAGAAATCATTGAAGTTGGAGTTAAAACAATCCTTTTACACAAGGAAACTTCAGAACAAGGTGATTACGCCATTATACATAATACGCTTCAAAAAGATCCAACAAACTCGGAGAAAGAAGCAGTAGAACATATTTATAGACAATTACGTAATGCAGAGCCGCCAGATGAGGAAACTGCACGTGGTATTATAGATAAATTATTCTTTAGTGATCAACGTTACTCTTTAGGAGAAGTAGGACGTTATAGAATGAATAAAAAATTAGGTCTTGATATTGGTATGGATAAGCAAGTGCTTACCAAAGAAGATATCATTACCATTATAAAATACTTAATAGAACTTATTAACTCTAAAGCAGAGATTGATGATATTGATCACTTATCTAACCGTCGTGTACGTACAGTAGGAGAACAATTATCTCAACAGTTTGGAGTAGGTTTAGCACGTATGGCACGTACTATTCGTGAGCGTATGAATGTTCGTGATAACGAAGTATTTACACCAATAGATTTAATTAATGCAAAGACCTTGTCTTCTGTAATTAATTCTTTCTTTGGAACAAACCAGCTATCTCAATTTATGGATCAAACAAATCCATTAGCAGAGATAACACACAAACGTCGATTATCTGCATTAGGACCTGGAGGACTATCTAGAGAAAGAGCAGGGTTCGAGGTACGTGATGTTCACTATACACACTATGGACGTTTATGTCCTATTGAAACACCAGAAGGACCAAACATTGGTTTAATATCATCTTTATCTGTATATGCAAAAGTGAATTCTATGGGATTCATAGAAACACCATACAGAAAAGTAACAAACGGTGTTGTAGATATTAACAGTGCACCTACCTATTTAAGTGCAGAAGAAGAAGAAGAAAAATTAATCGCGCAAGCCACTGTAGAAGTTGATGAAACTGGAAAAATCCTTCACGATAAAGTAATTGCTCGTATGGAAGGTGATTTCCCTGTAATGGATCCAAAAGAAATTCATTATACAGATGTTGCACCAAACCAGATATCTTCTATCTCAGCCTCTTTAATTCCATTCCTAGAGCATGATGATGCCAACCGTGCATTAATGGGATCTAACATGATGCGTCAAGCCGTACCATTATTACGTCCACAAGCTCCAATTGTAGGAACAGGATTAGAACGCCAAGTAGCATCAGATTCTCGTGTATTAATAAACGCAGAAGGAGAAGGTGTTGTACAATATGTAGACGCAAACGAAATTGTTATAAAATACGACCGTACAGAAGATGAAGCTAAAGTAAGTTTCGATAGCGATATCAAGACATATCCTTTAGTAAAATTCAGAAAAACAAACCAAGGAACCTCTATTAACCTTAAGCCTATCGTTAAAAAGGGAGATAAAGTAACAAAAGGTCAAGTATTATCTGAAGGATACGCCACTCAAAAAGGAGAATTAGCTTTAGGTAGAAATATGAAAGTAGCCTTTATGCCTTGGAAAGGGTATAACTTTGAGGATGCGATTGTAATTTCAGAAAAAGTAGTACGCGAAGATATATTTACATCTATCCATATCGATGAGTATTCTTTAGATGTTAGAGATACAAAATTAGGTAACGAAGAGTTAACTAACGATATCCCTAACGTTTCAGAAGAAGCTACAAAAGATTTAGATGAAAACGGAATGATTCGTATTGGTGCGGAAGTTAAACCAGGTGATATCCTTATCGGAAAAATTACACCTAAAGGAGAAAGCGACCCAACACCAGAAGAAAAATTATTACGTGCAATCTTTGGAGATAAAGCAGGAGATGTAAAAGATGCCTCTTTAAAAGCATCACCATCTTTACACGGTGTAGTAATTAATAAAAAATTATTCTCTCGTGCTATAAAAGATAAACGTAAAAGAGCTCAAGATAAAGAAGATATCTCTCAATTAGAAGGAATCTATAATGCTAAGTTCGAAGAATTACAATCTGTATTAGTAGATAAACTATTTACTATAGTAAACGGAAAAACTTCTCAAGGAATCTTCAATGATCTAGGAGAAGAAGTATTACCAAAAGGTAAGAAGTTTACATTAAAAATGTTAAATGCTGTAGATGATTATACACACTTAACATCAGGAACTTGGACAACAGACGAGCATACCAATAAATTAGTTGCAGATTTAATTCATAACTATAAGATTAAAGAAAACGATTTACAAGGTTCATTACGTCGTGAGAAGTTTACAATTTCTGTAGGAGATGAATTACCAGCAGGTATTATAAAATTAGCTAAAGTTTACATTGCTAAAAAACGTAAACTAAAAGTAGGAGATAAAATGGCAGGACGTCACGGTAACAAAGGTATTGTTGCACGTATTGTTCGTCAAGAAGATATGCCATTCTTAGAAGACGGAACACCAGTAGATATCGTATTAAATCCATTAGGAGTACCATCACGTATGAACATTGGACAGATATACGAAACAGTGTTAGGTTGGGCAGGACAAGACTTAGGTCGTACCTATGCAACACCTATATTCGATGGAGCTACAATAGACCAAATTAACGAATTTACAGATGAAGCTGGAATTCCAAGATACGGACATACTTATTTATACGATGGAGGAACAGGAGAACGTTTCGATCAGCCAGCAACAGTTGGTGTGATTTATATGTTAAAACTGGGACACATGGTAGACGATAAAATGCACGCACGTTCTATTGGACCATACTCTTTAATAACACAACAACCTCTTGGTGGTAAAGCACAATTTGGTGGACAACGTTTTGGAGAGATGGAAGTATGGGCATTAGAAGCCTATGGAGCATCTGCAACATTAAGAGAAATCTTAACTGTAAAATCTGATGATGTAGTTGGTAGAGCTAAAACTTACGAATCTATCGTAAAAGGTGAGCCAATGCCAGATCCAGGATTACCAGAATCATTCAACGTACTTATGCACGAATTGAAAGGTTTAGGATTAGACATTAGATTAGAGGAATAATTTTATCCCCGCGAAAGCGGGGAACTTATAAATTGAAGTTTTAATTTTTTAAGTAAAACTTTAATTATAAAAAAATCAAAGTTTCAGCATTATGGCAAGAAAACAAGATAAGAATACAGTAAAGAGATTTAATAAAATCTCAATTGGTTTAGCATCTCCAGAGTCTATTTTAGCAGAGTCAAGAGGAGAGGTGTTAAAACCTGAAACTATCAATTATCGAACACATAAACCAGAAAGAGATGGTTTATTCTGTGAGCGTATTTTTGGTCCTGTAAAAGACTACGAATGTGCTTGTGGTAAATATAAAAGAATACGATACAAAGGTATTGTTTGTGACCGTTGTGGAGTTGAAGTAACAGAAAAGAAAGTACGTAGAGATAGAGTAGGACACATCAACCTTGTTGTACCAGTAGCTCATATTTGGTACTTCCGTTCTTTACCAAATAAAATAGGATACTTATTAGGATTACCATCTAAGAAATTAGATATGATTATTTACTACGAACGTTATGTAGTAATACAAGCCGGTAATGCTAAAAATGAAGAAGGAGAACCATTACAAAAAATGGATTTCTTAACAGAAGAAGAATACCTTAATGTATTAGAAAGTCTACCTCAAGATAATCAATACTTAGAAGATACAGACCCAGAGAAGTTTATTGCTAAAATGGGGGCAGAGTGTCTTATCGAGTTATTATCTAGAATAGATTTAGATACATTATCATACCAATTACGTCATAAAGCAAATACAGAAACGTCTAAACAACGTAAAACTGAAGCTTTAAAACGATTACAAGTAGTTGAAGCATTACGTGAATCTAATAACAACAGAGAAAATCGTCCAGAATGGATGATTATGAAGGTTGTGCCAATTATTCCGCCAGAATTACGTCCATTAGTACCATTAGATGGAGGCCGTTTTGCAACGTCGGATTTAAATGATTTATACCGTCGTGTAATTATACGAAACAACCGTTTAAAAAGATTAGTGGAGATTAAAGCTCCAGAAGTAATCTTACGTAACGAGAAGCGTATGTTACAAGAATCGGTAGATTCATTATTTGATAACACACGTAAATCATCTGCAGTAAAAACAGATTCAAATAGACCATTAAAATCATTATCAGATTCACTTAAAGGTAAGCAAGGACGTTTCCGTCAAAACTTACTAGGTAAACGTGTAGATTATTCAGCACGTTCTGTAATTGTTGTAGGACCAGAATTAAAATTATTTGAGTGTGGTTTACCAAAAAATATGGCAGCAGAACTTTACAAGCCTTTTATTATTAGAAAACTAATAGAAAGAGGAATTGTAAAAACAGTAAAATCTGCTAAGAAAATTATAGATAAAAGAGAACCGGTGGTTTGGGATATCTTGGAAAATGTTCTTAAAGGGCATCCAGTATTACTAAACCGTGCACCTACGCTTCACCGTCTTGGAATTCAAGCATTCCAACCCAAATTAATAGAAGGTAAAGCAATACAGTTACACCCATTAGTATGTACGGCCTTTAATGCCGATTTCGATGGAGATCAAATGGCGGTGCACTTACCATTAGGACCAGAAGCTATTTTAGAATGTCAATTATTAATGTTGGCTTCACATAATATCTTAAATCCTGCAAATGGATCACCAGTAACCGTACCATCTCAGGATATGGTACTTGGTCTATATTATATGACTAAGTTGCGTAAGTCTACACCAGAATTAACCGTTAAAGGAGAAGGCTTAACATTCTACTCAGCAGAAGAAGTAACAATAGCTTATAACGAGAAACGTGTAGATTTAAATGCAGAAATTAAAGTAAGAACCATTGACTTTAATGAAGCAGGAGAATTAGTACCACAAATTATAGAAACTACAGTTGGACGTGTACTTTTCAATGAAAAAGTACCAGCAGCAGCAGGATACATAAACCAAGTTTTAACTAAGAAGTCGCTTAGAGACATCATTGGAGATATCTTAAAGGTAACAAGTGTACCAGAAACAGCAGCTTTCTTAGATGAAATTAAAACATTAGGATATAACTTCGCCTTTAGAGGAGGATTATCATTTAGTTTAGGAGATATTATTATCCCACCAGAAAAACAATCAATGATTGATGCCGCTAATAAAAAAGTAGACGGTATTACTGGTAACTATAACATGGGACTTATAACAAATAACGAACGTTATAACCAAGTTATTGATATCTGGACATCAACAAATGCAGAGTTAACAGAGTTGTCTATGAAGCGTATTCGCGAAGACCAACAAGGATTTAACTCGGTATATATGATGCTTGATTCTGGAGCCCGTGGATCTAAAGAACAGATTCGTCAGCTTACAGGTATGCGTGGATTAATGGCAAAACCTAAAAAATCTAATGCAGGAGGAGGAGAAATTATTGAAAACCCAATTCTTTCTAACTTTAAAGAAGGACTTTCAATTTTAGAATACTTTATCTCAACGCACGGTGCACGTAAAGGACTTGCCGATACAGCACTTAAAACTGCCGATGCAGGATACTTAACACGTCGTTTAGTAGACGTATCTCAAGATGTTATAGTAAACAGTGAAGACTGTGGAACATTAAGAGGTGTTGAAGTAACAGCATTAAAGAAAAATGATGAAGTTGTAGAAAAATTAAGTGCACGTGTTGTAGGACGAATAGCTCTTAACGATGTTTATAACCCATTAACAGAAGAATTAATCGTAGAAGCAGGAGCACTAATAGGAGATGAAATTGCAGAAGCAATTGAAGCTTCACCTCTAGAATCTGTAGAAGTACGCTCACCATTAAGCTGTGAAGCTCTAAAAGGAATTTGTGCTAAATGTTACGGTCGTAACCTAGCAACAAATAAAATGGTACAACGAGGAGAAGCAGTAGGTGTAGTAGCCGCGCAATCTATTGGAGAACCAGGAACACAGTTAACACTTCGTACATTCCACGTAGGAGGTATTGCAGGTAACATTTCAGAAGAAAATAAGTTAGTTGTTAAGTTTGATGGAATTGCCGAAATTGAAGAACTTAAAACAGTTAAAGGCGAAGATAAAGAAGGAAACGAAGTAGATATCGTTATCTCTCGTACTTCAGAATTAAAACTTGTAGATAAGAAAACAGGAATTACACTAAGTACAAATAATATTCCATACGGGTCTACCATTTTTGTTAATAACGGTGATAAGTTAAAAGCAGGAGATGTAGTATGTGAATGGGATCCATACAACGGTGTAATTATTTCTGAATTTGCTGGAAAAGTAAGATATGAAAATATCGAACAAGGGGTAACATATCAAGTAGAAATTGATGAACAAACAGGTTTCCAAGAAAAAGTAATTTCAGAGTCTAGAAATAAGAAGCTAATTCCAACACTTATCGTAGAAGATGGCAAAGGAGAAGCAATACGTTCGTACAACTTACCAGTTGGAGCACACATAATGATAGACGATGGAGAGAAAATTAAAATAGGTAAAATTTTAGTTAAAATACCACGTAAATCAGCTAAAGCAGGGGATATTACAGGAGGTTTACCACGTGTAACAGAGTTATTCGAAGCTCGTAACCCATCTAACCCAGCAGTAGTAAGTGCAATCGATGGTGTAGTATCATTTGGTAAAATTAAGAGAGGTAATCGTGAGATTATTATAGAATCTAAATTAGGAGATATTAAGAAATACTTAGTAAAACTATCAAATCAAATTCTTGTACAAGAAAACGATTTTGTAAAAGCAGGTATGCCTCTATCAGACGGATCTATAACACCAAACGATATCTTAAATATTAAAGGGCCAGCAGCAGTACAACAATACTTAGTAAACGAAGTACAAGAAGTATACCGTTTACAAGGTGTAAAAATTAACGATAAGCACTTTGAAGTTGTTGTAAGACAAATGATGCGTAAAGTAAAAATTATCGACTCAGGAGATACAATCTTCTTAGAAGACCAATTAGTACACAAAGCAGACTTTATCGAGCAAAACGATGATATATTTGGTAAAAAAGTTGTTGAAGACGCAGGAGACTCAACGAATCTTAAAGAAGGACAAATCATTACATCTTTCGAGTTAAGAGACGAAAACTCTTTATTACGCCGCGAGGACAAGAAGTTAGTTGTAGCTAGAGAAGCACAACCAGCAACTGCAACACCAATTTTACAAGGTATAACAAGAGCATCGTTACAAACTAAATCGTTTATCTCTGCGGCATCGTTCCAAGAGACAACAAAAGTACTTAACGAAGCAGCAGTAGCAGGTAAAGTAGATTCATTAGAAGGACTTAAAGAAAATGTAATTGTAGGACACAGAATTCCAGCAGGAACAGGAATGCGTTCTTACGACAACATTATAGTAGGATCAAAAGAAGAATTTGATGAAATGATGAAAGCAAAACAAGAAGTTAATTATAATTAATAATTATTATTCCTGAGAAGACAGGAATCTTGTTAAACTTCATATAAGTTAAAAATCTTTATAAATAATTAAAAAGTCCTGTTTAAAAAGCAGGACTTTTTTAATAGAAAACTAAATAACTCTGTTTTACGGAATAAAAAAACAAAAAATGGCAGATAAAAAAGATGAAAAGCCAAAACAAGGCCAAATAAATATAGAATTAGACGAAAAAATTGCAGAAGGAATCTATTCTAACCTAGCAATAATAAATCACTCAGTATCTGAGTTCGTTGTAGATTTTGTAAGTATTATGCCAGGGGCGCCAAAAAGTAAAGTAAAGTCCAGAATAATATTAACACCGCAACATGCTAAGCGACTATTAAAAGCATTAAATGATAATGTAAAGCGCTTTGAAAATGCGCATGGAGAAATTAAGGATTATGAACAACCTCCAATACCTCTAAATTTTGGACCAACAGGTCAAGCATAAAAAAATCCCCTAGATAGGGGATTTTTTTATTTATAAATATAAACTATTATAAAACAATATTTAATAATTTATTTTGATGTGTTATAGAAAAACGACTTATTTTAAATAGTGTTTAAGCTGTTTTTATAGATTTAATATCTTATAATATGGTAGTAAGTTTAAAAGTGTATTAAAATTATTGTAAATACGTTTTTATTATTCAAACTCAGAAACATAATGAAATTTAATACTTGGATACTTTTGTTGTGTCATTTGTAATGAGAAAGAAGAATCTGCTAAAAACACAAGTTGCCCACGTTTGTCTTTTGCTAAGAAACGTTGTTTCACTCTTAAAAAATCTTTATATTCATCATTTTTAGAATCTTCAGGATCTACCCAACACGCTTTATACACATTTAAATTTTCATAAGTGCATTTTGCACCATATTCATGCTCTAATCTATATTGAATAACCTCATATTGTAAAGCACCAACAGTACCAATAACTTTACGCCCATTAAGCTCTAATGTAAATAATTGAGCAACACCTTCGTCCATTAATTGATCTATACCTTTATATAATTGCTTAGATTTTAAAGGATCTGCATTATTAATATATCTAAAATGCTCAGGAGAAAAACTAGGAACACCCTTGTAGTTTAGTATTTCACCTTCAGTTAAGGTATCTCCAATTTTAAAATTACCAGTATCTTGCAAACCTACAATATCACCTGGATAAGAGATGTCTACAATCTCTTTTTTTTCTGCAAAAAAGGCATTTGGACTAGAGAACTTTACTTTCTTCTTGTTTCTAACATGTAAATATGGTGCATTACGCTTAAACTCTCCAGAAACAATTTTAACAAAAGCCAATCTGTTTCTGTGATTAGGGTCCATATTAGCATGAATTTTAAAAACAAATCCAGTAAATTTTTCTTCGTCTGGTTCAACTAAACGTTCTTCACTTTGTTTGGGTCTTGGTTTAGGGGCAATATCAACAAAGCAATCTAATAATTCCCTTACACCAAAGTTATTAAGTGCTGAACCAAAAAATACAGGTTGTAAATTACCATTTAAATAATCATCATTACTAAAACTTGGGTAAATGCCTTCTACAAGTTCTAATTCTTCCCTTAGCGTATCAGCAGCAGTACTACCTATTAATGTATCTAATGCTTCAGAATTTAAGTCAGAAACTTCAATCGTTTCTTCTATATCTTTTCTACTATCTCCACTAAATAAATTAATATTTTTTTCCCATATATTGTAAATACCTTTAAAATCGTAGCCCATACCAATAGGGAAACTTAAAGGCGTAACTTTTAAACCTAATTTTTGTTCTATTTCATCAAGTAGTTCAAAAGCATCTTTACCCTCACGATCCATTTTATTTATAAAAACGATCATTGGGATGTTTCTCATTCTACAAACTTCAACTAATTTTTCAGTTTGCTCCTCAACACCCTTAGCAACATCAATAACTACTATAACACTATCTACAGCAGTTAGCGTTCTAAAAGTATCTTCGGCAAAATCCTTGTGACCAGGTGTATCAAGAATATTAATTTTAATACCATTATATTCAAAAGCTAATACAGAAGTAGCAACAGAAATACCACGTTGGCGTTCTATTTCCATAAAGTCACTAGTCGCCCCTTTTTTTATTTTATTACTTTTTACAGCTCCGGCTTCTTGTATAGCACCTCCAAAAAGTAAAAGTTTCTCAGTTAATGTTGTTTTTCCTGCATCTGGATGAGAGATTATTCCGAAGGTTCTTCTTCGTTTAATTTCGTCTGTAAATTTCATAAAACTAAATTTTGGCAAATATAATTGTAATAAATGCAACTCTTTATCTTTTTTATTTAAAACCACAATAAAACCTAGCTCTTTTTTGTAGTGATAGTCAGCTTAAATTCAAATTTAGATAACAATAAAAAAAATTAAGATATTTTTAGTAAGAATTAACTTATGAAAAAACGTAAAAGGCATTTGGTCGTTGTAATGTGTTTTTAATCGATTTTAATCGATTTTTATAAAAAAAATGAAAACATATTATGTGTAAAAATATACATTTGATTGATAGTGTAATTGATAGCTCTATAGATTTAGCTTTAAAAATCTATAATTATAGAATACATAATTAAGTACATAGTAATAATATTTTCTCCCGAATATGAATAACTTTACGAAATTAAGTGAGGTATCTATTATAGATATTTTTGATAGCTCAACTTTTACAGATAAAAAACAAAAAACTTTATCTAATCAAGCCACTACTACTGCTAGTGCATCTAATAACCACTTCAATTTTATTTCTTCAAGCATGAAAAACTTTACGAAGTTCTCGTATGGTAATACTTTATTTACAAAGGTTTTACTATCATTTTTATTTGTAATATCCATAATAAACGTTTCGTTAGCACAAGACTTACACAC
>NZ_JBSHNS010000389.1:0-308 GCF_053601635.1 Pontimicrobium sp. MEBiC01747 | reverse complement strand
TAATTATATTATTTTTCAGTTTTAATTTTTGTTTATGGGTAATTTTAAAGTAGATATCTTAAATACTGGCTTAATTGTAGTTGCATTTATTTTGGCCTATTTTTTACCATTTGAACTTTTTTTATTTTCTTATGCCGTTCTAGGGCCATTGCATTACTTTACAGAGATTAACTGGATTAAGGATAAAAACTATTTTATAGATAATAAACTTTGGATTTATATTATCTGCGCCTTTTGTTTTATTATAACTTTGCCCACATTAATAAAGCTGCCGTTTTTTGAGAGTATTGGTAATAACACGCTAGTAC
>NZ_JBSHNS010000388.1:0-884 GCF_053601635.1 Pontimicrobium sp. MEBiC01747 | reverse complement strand
GTTGTTTTACGGTCTCTAATAAACTTTAATTATTTCAAAGAACAGAAACAAGCTTCATTAATGAAGCTTGTTTATTTTTAATAAACTGATTATCAGTTTTTAATTTTCATATTTTTCAAAAGTGCCAATTTGGAACATTACCTAATTTGAAACACTACCTATTTTTTTATAAATTATAATTCTTTTATCTTTACTTGGATAAATTACATCTTCCTTTTTTAAAATTTCCCCATTATTATTTGTTTCAAATTTTGTTTCAAATTTCTTTATAATAGTATCTAGCTGTTTTAAATAAATTGTTTTAGTTTGAATGATATCGTTTTGATCATAAACAAATTTTGATACAGTGTTATTTTTATAATTGAATATGATTTTTTCTGAAAAAGATTTATTATACTTAGTTAAAGAATGACTTAATGTGTCTTCATCTGTTGATAAAATTTCTGACATTATTTTTTTATCTTCATTATATAGTAGTTCAGTCTTATTACTTTCCTCTTTCTTGTATTTTGAAGTTATTATTGTTTTCTTTTTAACTCCTTGTTTATCGAAAAAGTGTTCATAATCAATAAATATAGTGTCTTTAGGTTTATTTTGATCATACTCAATTAACATAGCTTTTTCTATTTCATTGTCTTTTTCCCATGCTTCATAAATAGAGATAATACCATACCTAGATGATTCTAATTTTGAATAAAATAAATCCTCATTCTTTTTATAATATTCTGTTAATATGTTAAATCTATCTTTTTTAAAAGTTTTGATTTTACTATATATCTTTAAACCTTCTTCGTTCTTCTTTATGATTTCGATTGAAAGAGTATCTTTTATGCTACCTAATGAATCTACTTCTAATTCATATACTTCAGTTACTGGGATAATTT
>NZ_JBSHNS010000387.1:0-8942 GCF_053601635.1 Pontimicrobium sp. MEBiC01747 | reverse complement strand
CTAAGTTTTTTAAGGCTTCTAGAGAGGTGTTATCTAAATTACGCATTTCAGTTATTTCCCATAACCCTCCAGATTTGTTAGATTCTATTGTTACCTCATCTGTTGTTCCATTAATATTTACTTTCCAAGCTTTTAATGCTTTCTGCAATTGCTCTTTTGTTAATTTATCGCTTTCCATATAGGCTTCTACTTCTATATAGTTTTTATTCCAGGTATCGACTTCTATGTCTGTATGTGTTGTATTTAGGTTTATAACAACATCTTTATTTGCTTTTATAGACTGCGATGCTTTCTCTAGTTTTTGCTGAGCAGACAGACTAAATGTCAACAAGCAAATGGTGATTAATTTTATATTTAAAAATTTCATTGTTTTGGTTTTAATTGTAATGCAAAATATAATCTACATTACCTATTCGTTTTTTGATTTTTTTTGTTATGTTTTATACGATTATAATTAATAACATGCTCTCTTTTAAGCTTGTTCTACTTCTATAGTTTTTAATCGTTTTAATTGCTCTTGAAGGCGATACATTAGGTTTAAACGTAATTTCAAGTTATTTATTAATGCATTTACGGTTAACTCATCTGGTCCGTTTGCTAGTTCTAAAGACAGTCTATTATATTCTGTATTTAGCTCTTCTAGTTTAGCTATGTAACCATCAAATAATTCTTTATTTTCTGGTGTTATTTTTACTTTAGATAGCTCTAAGTTAATGTTAGCTACATAATAGTCTTCAACCTTTTTAAATTCTGGAGAAATATCTCCTAATGTTGTAATTTTTTTTGCTTCAGATTCTTTTTTAGAGTCTTCGCTTTTATTTACAACTTCTATAGGCTCTATCGTTTCTGTATCTCCATTAAATACTTTATATGCGCCATAACTTATTCCTAAAATAATTACGATGCTTGCCGCTATATTTAACCAGCTAAACTTAGGTTTGTTTTGTTGCGGTAAGGCTGTATCTAACTTATCTAAAAAACGAGCTTCGTGTCCTTGCTTCATTTTTTCATTTGTTAGTTTGCTATCCTCCTCAAACAATTCTCTTATATCTCTAGCCATAGCTTTTTTGTTTTAATAAATCTTGTAATTTTATTTTTCCTCTAGATAATTGTGTTCTTGATGCTACTGCCGATATCTTTAATATTTCTGCAATTTCCTGATGGTCGTACCCTTCTATTAAAAAAAGCATAACCACATATTTATATTTATCGGGCAATCGCTCTATTGCACTTTTAATATCATCTAGGGTTGTATCGTCTTCTACTAACCATTTGCTATTATCTACAGTATCTACGACTTTTAGGTGCACCTCATCTAACTCTACTAAGCGTTGCTTTTTTAGTTTTAGATAGTCTATACTTTTATTAATAACAATACGTTTTAACCAAGCTCCAAAAGTAACATCTCCTTTAAATTGATGCAGTTTAGAAAAGGCCTTAATAAATGATTCTTGCACTACATCTTCTGCCTCGGCAGTATTAGCTATAAAGCGTCTGGCTACACAATACATACCATCGCAATACTTATTATACAATTGTAATTGCGCTTTACGATTGTTTTGCTTACACAACTTAATAATATCTGTCGAGACTATTTTCACTTTTGGTTTTTGGTTGTTGTTCTCACTAAAGACGACACAAAAATTCTTGTGTTGCAAAAAAGTTACATTTTTTTTCTAAATCTATAAGAAAGCTACAAAATTTTGCGTTTTTATAACAGTTATTATTTATAAACTGTATTTTTTTGAAGTATCTTTATCCTTTCAAATTTTTAACGTAATGAGCATTTTTTTAAAGCGCCTTATAGTTCTATTATCTGTAGTTGCTGTAGGTGTATTTTGTTACTCCTATTTTACTGGAGGTATATTTAATAAACCTTTAAGTCCTAAGAAAACTGTAAGTTTTTCTGTAGATGATATTGAGTTAGAAGTGTTTTATAATAGACCCTCTAAAAGAAATCGTGTGGTGTTTGGTGCTTTAGTTCCTTTTAATGAGGTATGGAGAACAGGAGCAAACGAAGCAACTACTTTTGAAACCAATAAAGCATTAAACATTAATGGAAAAATACTTCCTGAAGGGAAATATACACTTTGGACGATTCCTAATAATGATTCTTGGGATGTTATTTTTAACTCTAAACAATACAAATGGGGTGTAGATGAAACTATGAAAGCCATGAGAAATCCCGATTTTGATGTTGTCGTTTATACTGCTCCCGTACAAAAACTTAACACTACAGTAGAACAGTTTACCATTGCTTTTGATAATTCTACAGATAATTTATCGTTAACTATGGCTTGGGATGACACTAAAATTGTTGTGCCTTTAAAATAAAATAGATATTGAATTTAGAGTCTAAAAAATCTGCGTTAAAGGAAAACGATGGTATTTCTCCTCCAGAAATAACCAATGCCTCGTCTATTTCTAAGATTAAATTAAAACGTAGAACGCAACCTAGTGCAGAGGATTTAGTTAAAGCCATTATTAAAGGAGATATTACTGCATTAAGTAGAGCTATTACTTTAGTAGAAAGTAGAAACAGTAAGCATTTAAAAAAAGCAAACGCCATTATTAAGCAGTGTTTACCTCATGCTAATGCATCGGTTAGAGTTGGTATAACGGGAGTTCCTGGTGTTGGAAAAAGTACTTTTATTGAAGCTTTTGGTAATTACTTAACTAGTGTTGGTAAAAAAGTTGCTGTACTTGCTGTAGACCCAAGTAGCACATTAACAAAAGGAAGTATTCTAGGGGATAAAACCCGAATGGAGGATTTAGTTAAAAACAAAAATGCTTTTATTAGACCTTCTCCTTCTGGCGATTCGCTCGGTGGTGTAGCTCGTAAAACACGTGAAACTATTATATTATGCGAAGCCGCTGGTTTCGATACCATTATTATAGAAACTGTTGGTGTAGGGCAAAGCGAAACGGCTGTACATAGTATGGTAGATTTCTTTTTACTCTTAAAATTAGCTGGTGCTGGAGATGAGTTACAAGGTATAAAACGCGGTATTATTGAAATGGCAGATGCTATTGCTATTAATAAAGCAGATGCCGATAATATAAAACGGGCAAAACTTGCAAAAGTAGAGTTTAATCGTGCCTTACATTTATATCCTGAAAAAGCTTCTAGTTGGCAACCTAAAGTAACAACTTGTAGCGCCATTAATAAAGAAGGGATAAATACTATTTGGGATATTATTACTGAATATATTTCTATAACCTTAGCAAATAACTATTTTGATACTAAACGTAACGAGCAAAATAAATTTTGGTTATTACAAACTATTGAAGAGCAGTTAAAACATGATTTTTTTAACCATTCTACCATAAAAGCAGAACTTAATAAACAGTTAGCTTTAATTGAAGCTAATAAAACGACGCCTTTTGCTGCAGCCGATTATTTATTGAATTTAAAATAGTATTTGTATGCAAGTAAAATACTTAAGCTTCAATTCTTAAAAAAGCTTACATAGAGGTTCTTTATATTAAATAAAGAGGCACATTAATAATAGTATTCCTCCTATTATAAACAGAATACGCTCCAAGCTAACCATAACTACTAACACTCCTTTTTGTGCTATAGATGTAATTCTATTGATAATAATACTATTACTAAGTACCTCTTACTGTTATAAGTTTATTATTATTTTTGCTTTTCTACTTTAAAAGCAAAATGTTGACCTCCTATTTGTTTTTGCTTATTGTATTGTTCTACTTCAAATTCAAAAACAGCTTTATTATACTTTAAGCGCTCTGGGTTTTTAATAAACTCTATATCTAAGGCTAACGTTTGTGAACTGTCTAATTTAAAATCTAATAATTGTGCATTTCTATCCACTACTAAATAGCCTTTATTGGTTTGTTCTATTCCTTTAGTTTTTAATTGCCCTGTTTCTTTTAGGTATTTTATTAAAGGGCTCTCTGGGCTAATATATAATTCACCGTTATTTAATATATTTTTAATTCTTGGAATATCGAATCGTAGTGTATATACCTTTGGTGTTCTTGTATAGTTAGAGACCAGTACAGAAGCGTATCGCCCTCCTGAAGGGATACTTACTGTTACATTTTTCCAAACTATATTATTATTATTTTTAACATTATTACCTAAATTGGTAGTTTCTGGAGAAGTCATTCCATAAGGAGCCGTACTACTTGTTTCTATTCTAGATAATAGGCAAAAGTGCGCTTTATCTGCTCCAAAAGCAGCATAGTCATTAGGGTTTGGTGTATTATTCCATTGAAACTCTAAAATAGTATAACCAGAACCACTTACTGCCCCAGTAGGTTGTACGCCTAAAGGCGACCCATAAACTGGAGACCCTACACTTCCATCCCACGGTGTTGGCCAACTTAATCCCGTAGATGCCTTCGCCCAATATAATCTTACATTAGCGCTTGCAGATGTAGTACAGCCTCTATTACGTACTTTTACATACACGTAGTTTGTAGCTCCACCTATTGGGTTTTGGTGTTCTTCATTAGTTAAGCCATCGTTACTGTTTCTTACCCATATATCTTCGCTTCTATAAAACCTAGTAGATTCATTATTAGGTTCATTTCCAACATCTGCATCTGTATCTTTAGAGAATAAATCGGCTCTTGCTATTGCTGGCGGTGGTATATCGCCTTGAGAACTTACAATACTGGCTCTTGTTGTATACAATACAGCGTCCATACGTTCAGACTGTCCTAATGTAAACATCGTCATACAATTGTCGTTTACATAATCCATAAAATTCATATACATATCGCCGTTTGGCCCATTACCACAAGTTATTGATGGAAAAGATGGACAACTATAATTAGGACCTGCTTGGTTTGGTGTATCTGCAACATGATCACTTCCTGTACAAGCGTTACCATCATCACCCCAAATATGCCTTAAATTTAGCCAATGCCCAATTTCATGTACTGCTGTTCTTCCCATATCAAAAGGAGCTGTTGCTGTTCCTGTATCACCAAAATATTGATAATCCATTACCACGCCATCTTCATCTGGTCTAGATGCAAAATCTGAAGGAAAAGAACCGTAACCTAAAAGTGTACCCGATAAATTACAAACCCACATATTTAAATATTGGCTAGAGTCCCAACCATCTACTCCTCCACTACTCGCAAATTTCACAGGGTTTCTTGACGTTTCCGTAGCTGCAAATGGATTAAAGCTAAATGTAACTGTACTAGTATTTGTTCTTGTAATTCCAGTAGTTGGATTACAGTTTTCATCTCTTTGCGCTAATTTAAATTCAATTTTAGAATCTGCAGCTAAGCCACTAAAAGCAGATGGTATTGTACTTACATCTGCATTGTTACGTCTAAAATCTCGATTTAAATTTGCTATTTGACTTTGTATTTGTGCATCCGATATGTTTTCTGCACTTGTATTATATACCACATGCACTACTACTGGTATGGTAACGACTTGAGATCTAAAGTTAGATAAACCGCCTTGTCTTATATTCTCGACATAGTTAGTAATTGTATTTTCTAAATTACGTTCGTTTCTGGCAAATTCTGCATCATTCTTTATACGTTCTTGGTAACCGTTCATGGTTCCACAATTTCGTTCTCCTTTAATTCCTGTTTGGTCTTTTATTGGACCACATGCACACATACATAGTAAAAAAAGTACTAGTGCTTTAAGTTTTTTTGTTTTCATAATTAGTATGTTTTATTATTAATAGCGTATTTATTATTTTAAATACACTACAAATTTGCATACTACACCACTTAAAATCAATAGCTTAAAACCTGTTTCTTTTATTTTTTTAACGGCTTTAAAAGAGGGAAAAGACTTTTGTAGGTTTAAGGGGAAACACTTAAAGGTATATTAAATGATATAATAAACAGAGGGTCAAATACATATAATATTTTACAAAAACAAAAAATACTATTAACCTTAAACTCTTTTTGCATAAAGGATATTACCTATTTAATATAAGGAAAAACACCCTATTATTTATAACAAACAAACCTAAAAACGCTGATTATCAATTACTTAAAAACAAACATAAATACTTATGTTTTTTAATCACGTTGAAACTACTTATAATTATACTAAATTTGCATAAACCAAAAACCCTCCATAATTATGAAAAAATTTTATCCCTCGTTAGTTATTATACTAACACTGTTATTAATTATTGTAACTGGCTGTAAGTCGCTTCCAAATATAGATTACCCAAGTAATCCTAATGAAACGTTACAAGGCCACCTTATTACAAAAGAACGCGCATTAGCAATAAAACAGCAATACGATTCTCTTAGGTTGGATTTATTTGAAGACAAGTTAAAAGATGTATACCATGATGATTTTGAAGACACCCAATTTGTATGGATCTCACTAGATAAAATGAAAGCGTACATTAAATATTTAGAGCGAATTCAAAGAAAAAACAGAGATAAAGATGTTTCTGGTATACGTGTTTATTTTGCTGCTTATCCTAATAGAACAAACGAAAAGTACCCAGGAAATCAAACGAGTTTTATGGTACCAACTGTAAAAACAAATTTTAATGATCCAGAGTTTAACATTATGAATCATTTGCCTTTTGTTATACAGCCTTATACACCTAATGATCCTATTAAGGGAGACTTTATTCCGCTTGAAAATTTAATGATAGATTATAAAAAAGAGGATAGAATGACTTTGTATAATAAAACTAATGGGCTACAAAAAACTGCAGCTCGTTCCTCTCAAGCTATTAGTAGCTCAACAGCAGCTGCAGCTCAAGAAAATAATACAACTAAGACCATTTTAAATGAGTTTAATTTGGCTCCGCCACCTAAAGATGATTAATATTTAAGAAGTTATGAGCCTCGAAAAATTAGTTGAATTATTACCAAAAATAGGATCTATATTAGTATATGTTACCGCTATAACTGGAAGTATATACTATTATAAATATAAACATACATTTTTAAAATATTTTTTAATAATACTCTGGTATGCAGCTATCAGTGAAAATGTAGGGTATTACTTGAAAGAATTCACTAGTATTAACAATACAATTCTTTATAATATATATCATTTAATTAATTTTTCTTTTCTTTTACTTTTATATAAAAGATACATTGAAAAAAAGGCTTATAAAGTATGGATAACACGATTTCTTATAATTTATACAATTAGCTTCTTTCTTAATATGTTGAAACAAAACTATTATGAAGAAGTACAAACGATACCATTTATTATAGGTGGAATTTTTGTTATAATTTGTATTATTTTCTATTTCTCAGAAATTTTAAATACAAATAAAATATTATACGTTTCTAAAAATTTACTATTTTGGATTAGTATAGGTTTATTACTGTATTTAGTTAGTAAAATACCAACAAGGTTTATTAATGATTATTGGTACGAAATACCGTACTTTGATAAAATAAGGTTATCAGGTTTTATTTTAGCTCTAGCTATGAACATTTGTTTTATTATAGGTTTTATATGCAGTCAAAAAGACAGTAAATATTAATATCATTAAATTTATGAATGAAGATTCAAAAGCTATACAATTAACTATTTTAATAGCAATAGGGACTTTAGTCTTTCTTTGTATAATTATTATTATATTATTTATAATTTTTCAAAAAAGAAAAAACAACTTACTACTAGAACAAAAAGAATCAGAAAAACGTTTTGAGCAAGAAATAGGAAAAACCCAAATAGAAATTAGAGAAGAAACCTTTAGAAACATTAGTTGGGAGCTTCATGATAATATTGGACAATTAATAACACTTGCAAAAATACAATTGCAAAACGGCGATACTATTGAGTCGGTTTTAGAAACATTAAATAAAGGACTAAAAGAACTAAGAACCTTATCTAAAGCTATAAATCCAGAAGCTTTAAAAAACATTTCTTTAGTAACGGCAATAGACCAAGAAATAAATAGATTTAATCGCATTCAGTATATAGATGCCAAACTAGAAATAATAGGAGAACAAAAAAAATTAAACCCAGAAGTAGAAATTGTATTTTTTAGAATATTACAAGAGTTCTTTTCTAACACTATAAAACATGCCAAAGCAACAGAACTAAATGTTATTATAGATTATAGAGAAACAAGTATAGATATTACAGCTAGAGATAATGGTAAAGGGTTCGATAAAGACAATTTAGATAGTGTAGGTATTGGTTTAACCAATATTTGCAAAAGAGCACAACTTATTAATGCCAAAGCTACAATAGAGTCTGTTGTAGGAGAGGGCACCTCTATACATATACATTATGTATATTAATACACTTACAAATGGAAACACATAAAATAGTAATTGTAGAAGACCATATGCTATTATCGCAAGCGATAAGTAGTTTAGTAAATTCGTTCGATAACTTTAACGTTTTATATTTATGTAAACACGGTAAAGAATTAGTGACAAAACTAAAGACCCCAAAAAACATTCCAGACATTGTACTCATGGATGTTAATATGCCTATTATGAATGGTATTGAAACTACAGAGTATTTAAAAACCAATTATCCAGATATTAAAGTTATAGCGCTTTCTGTTGAAGAAGAAGAAGATACTATTATAAAAATGCTAAAAGCTGGTGCCAAAGGGTATTTACTTAAGGATGTAGAAAAAAGTATTTTAGAGGAAGCTTTAAATGAAGTTATAAATAATGGATACTATCATACTAAAGATATTTCTAATCTTCTTATTAGTACTTTAAATGAAGATTATAAAGATTCTAAAATACAGTTAAAAGACAGAGAAATAGAATTTATAAAACATGTTTGCACAGAATTAACTTATAAAGAAATTGCTGAAAAAATGTTTTTAAGTCCAAAAACTATAGATGGCTATCGTGATGCCTTGTTTTTTAAACTGCAAGTAAAAAACAGAATTGGCTTAGTTATTTATGCTATAAAAAATAAAATTATAAAGCTTTAAAGTAGAATGGTATAAAGCTAATTTTACAAAAAATTAGCTTTATAC
>NZ_JBSHNS010000386.1:0-6015 GCF_053601635.1 Pontimicrobium sp. MEBiC01747 | reverse complement strand
CCCAAGGCCCACTCAAACTCTCCAAGTTTCATTTTATGAAAATTCCCAAAAAATAAAAGGTTAACTTTTTTATTCTCTACATCCTCTTTAGTAAACTCACCTCTTGTAACATTTGGTCTTGTAGCAATAATGGACATTATAACCGACGCTACACTAAAAATAGTAAATATAATCGTTGGAATAATCATATAATCGTTGGAAGGGTTATCTAATTTAGAGATTAAATTAGATAGTACTAAAGAAATAATTATTGCATTTACAGATAATAATATATTAGCCTTTGTATCTGCGATATCACTTAATTTAATATGATTTCTTAAGGCAACTCTAAACAGTGTTTGTACCCCACGCTCAGAACTTTCACTTTTATATTTAACTTTATACTTAGCTTTTAATTCTTCCTTTTGGTCTTTAGACTGTTGTTTAAGTTTAGACTTCATTAATTTGGCTAAGTTCTTTTTTTTCACTTTACCCCATTTTTTCTTAGCATAATCGGTATAATACCTATGCTTTTTACTCAACATTTTTATATTCTCCTTACGCCATGCTTTAGCAGAATATACTTTAATGTCTTGCAATTCTAATTCAGTCCTTAGTAACTCGCTAACTTCTATAAAATACTTTTTCCCAAAATGCGAAGAATCTGCATCTTTTATAATTTCTTCAAGTTTGTTTTTAGGCTCAACACCTAATTTTGTTACCATAATACATGCATTTACAGCATTTATAGTGTCTTGCTTTACCCCCTGTTCTTTAAGAAATTCAGTGGCCAATTTAACACTCTCTTCTTCATGCCCCACTCTAGTATTAATATAACCTATATCGTGTAATAGTGATGCTAAAAGTAAAATTTCTGACTCTATAGCATTAATCTCTGAATTATCTATAATTTCTTTTGTACTTTCACATACACGTTTTGTATGTTCATAATTATGGTAAGTAAATGTGTTTGATAAATTTTCAGAAAATAAATCAAATACAAATTGGTCAGTAATTTCAATTATTTTAGACATATTTGCGCTATAATTAGTGAATTAATAATAATCACAAAGATATAATATGCTTAGAAACAGACTGACTTTAATCATTTTAATATGTGCTTTTTTCACAAATTGTGCTTCGCATAAGCTTCAATATAAGGATGAAACCTATAGTAAAGCGCAATTACCCTCAAAAGAAATTTACACCACATTTTATCTTATTGGAGACGCAGGGAAATCTCCTAAAAATGATTTATCTACTGGATTAAGAATATTTCAGAAACACATTTCTAAAAAAAGTACAAAAAAAGATTATGCTTTATTTTTAGGCGATAATATATACCCATCTGGTCTACCTAGCAAGAATGCTAAAGGACGAGATTATGCCGAGAACCATTTAAATGCTCAAATAAAATCTGTTGAAAATTTTAAAGGTAAAACTGTTTTTTTACCAGGAAATCATGACTGGTATGCCGATGGTGTTAAAGGTGTTAAACGCGAAGAAAAGTATATTGAAGATGCTTTAGGAAAAAATACATTCCAACCAGAAAATGGATGCCCTTTAGAAAGTATAGATGTTGGTGATAAAGTTCAACTCATTGTTATAGATACACAGTGGTACCTAGAAAATTGGAATAAAAACCCTACAATTAATGATGATTGCGAAATAAAAACCAGAGAACGATTTTTAGAAGAGTTAGAAGGCGAACTAAAAAAAGCACAACACAAAAGAGTTGTTTTTGCAATGCATCACCCTATGTATACTAATGGTTTACACGGTGGGTTTTATTCTGCTAAAAAGCACCTCTACCCTACTCAATCTAAAATCCCATTTCCTATTTTAGGTTCATTAATAACACAAATTAGAACTCAAGGAGGAGTATCTATTCAAGATAGATATAATGAGCGCTATAACGAATTAATGAAACGAATAGAAACCCTAGCACTAGAATACGATAATATTGTATTTGCATCTGGGCACGAGCACAACCTACAATACATAGAAAACAATTCTATTAAGCAAATTGTATCTGGTTCTGGCGCAAAAGAAGCTGTTGTTGCCTTAAGTAACAATGGATTATTTGCTTACGGAAAACAAGGTTTTGCAGAATTAAATATTTATAAAGACGGTAGTGTTTGGGTAAGTTTTTATGGTGAAGACAATAACAACCCCAAATTACTATTTAGAAAAGAAGTACTCCCAAAAACCAGAGAAGTTTTTAATACAGATGTACTTCCCGATACGTTCCCCAATACCATTGAGGCCTCAATATACACCAAAGAAGAAACAGAAAAATCTGGCTTCCACGAAGTACTATTAGGTAATCGTTATCGCGATTTATATAGTACAAAAGTAAAAGTACCAGTAGCAACCTTAGATACGTTATATGGTGGGCTAGAAATTGTGCGTGCTGGTGGTGGACATCAAACCAGGTCCTTACGATTAAAAATGAAAGATGGTAGAGAGCTAAACATGAGAGCGCTTCGTAAAAGCGCTACCCAATACTTACAATCTGTTTTGTTTAAAGAAACCTATGTAGACGATGCTTTCGACAAAACTTATATAGAAGACCTTATTTTAGATTTTTATACGGCAGCACACCCATACGCATTTTTTGTAGTTCCAGATTTATCAGATGCCGCAGGCGTATACCACACCAATCCACGATTATTTTATATCCCAAAACATAAACACTTAGGAGATTATAATACCGATTATGGAAACGAATTGTATATGATTGAGGAACGTCCAGAAGAAAACTATTCAGACGAAAGAAACTTTGGATATGCAGATGATTTAGAAAGTACTCATGATATCATTGAAAAAATTAGAAAAGACGAAAAATATAAGATTGATGAAAATGCTTATATACGTGCCAGACTTTTTGATATGTTATTAGGCGACTGGGATAGACACCAAGACCAATGGAGATGGGCACAATTTAACCAAGAAAATGGAGATAAATTATTTAAACCCATTCCTAGAGACCGAGATCAAGTCTTTTCTAATTTTGATGGTGCTTTATTAGACCTTATGAGAACACTTTCTGGCTCTACAAAACAACTACAAGTTTACGATGCAGAATTAAAAGATGTAAAATGGATGAATAAAGCTGGATTAAAACTAGATAAAGTTCTAATACAACAGTCTGGAAAAGATGTTTGGTTAAAACAAGCAAAATACCTTCAAGACCATGTTACAGATGCCATTATAGCAAAAGCTTTTTCTAAAGTTCCTGAAGAAGTAAGAGGTACTACTCTAGCAGAAATTCAAGAACACTTAAAAGGCCGTAGAGCAAACATTATAGACATAGCAGAACGCTATTATAATTATTTAAATGAATTAGTAATACTTACAGGAACAGATAAAGACGATTTTATTGAAATTACTAGAATTGGAGACAATGAAACGCATGTTAAAATCTCAAGAATTAAAGATGGAGAAAAAGGAGAAGTTATTGTAGATAGAACCTTTAGCAAAAAAATAACAAAAGAACTTTGGATTTATGGCTTAGATGATGAAGATGTTTTTGAAGTAACAGGAAAAGCAAACAACCCTATATATATAAGGCTAATTGGGGGGCAAAACAATGACACTTACCGTATTAAAAATGGTAGACGTATTAGAATCTACGATCATAAATCTAAGAAAAATACTATTGAAGAAAATAAAGGAGCAAAAGAGGATCTATCTGATACTTACAACAATAATATATTCGATTTTAATAAAAACATTATTAAGTCTGGCTCTATAACGCCTAGATTTGGCTACAATCCAGACGATGGTTTTTTACTAGGAATTAGTAAAATTTCAACTAAAAAAGGGTTTCACCGCAATCCATTTACTACACAACATAAAATTAATGCTGGTTATTATTTTGCAACTGGCGGTTTTAGTTTTGATTATAAAGGGGAATTTGCCAATTTATTTGGTGATTGGAATCTTCAAACCTCTGGAAGATTAACAACAGAGAATTTTTCTAATAACTTCTTTGGGTATGGTAACGAAACCATCAATAACGATGATGATTTAGACTTAGATTATAACAGAGTTAAAACCAGTATTTATGCAATAAGTGTTGGACTTACCAAAAAAGGAGATTTTGGTAGCGATTATGGTTATAAAATACTTGCCGAAGGTATTAAAATAGCAGATACTCCAGATAGATTTATAGAAATTTTTGCCCCATCTAATACAGATAATGGTTTTTATAAAAGACGCTTTTTTGTAGGGACAGAAGCTAATTTTAGTTATGAGAGTTTTGATGATAGAATTATTCCAACCAGAGCAATGACGTTTAAAACATCTATTGGTTTAAAAACAGAGCCAAGTGAAACCAAAAATACATTTGCACACTTAAATATGGATTTAGGGTTTTATAATGCCATATCTAAAAACAGAAAACTAGTGTTAAAAACAGACTTAAGATCTCAATTTAGATTTGGTAATGAGCTTGTGTTCTATCAAGCAGCAAATATTGGTGGAAAAAACGGATTAAGAGGCTATAGAACCGAGCGATTTACTGGGCAAAATGCTTTTGTAGGAAGTGCCGATTTAAGATACGCTTTTAATTCTTTTAAAACTAGCACGCTACCACTACAATTTGGTTTATTTATTGGTAGTGATACTGGTAGAGTTTGGGTAAAAAATGACACGTCTAAAAAATGGCATAATGACTATGGAGGAGGTTTTTGGGTTTCAGCAGCAGATTCAATTCAGGGAACTTTTAATTTCTTTAATAGTGATGAAGGGCTTAGGTTCTCGTTTGGGTTTGGTCTAAATTTTTAACCTAAGCATTAAAGGTTAAAACTATAAATGTTTCCTCCTTTAGATTTTCTTCGTTCATCAGTTATGTACAATAAACCATTGTTTTTGAAGCAAACACCTTCTTTTTGTGACTTATGTCCAAATTTTAATGCTTCAATTTTACCTGTAAAAAAATGATCGCCTTCAAAATCTGTTAACTTCCATATTTTATTATGATTAAGCAACACCACCGTTTTACCATCATTACTAATATCTGCCGATGTAACCTTATTTCTACCCCCTTTTAATTTAAATTTTGAAACTAATTTTGCTTCATGATTACCAATTTTGTTAGGCACACTTATTACTATAGATTTTTTATTTTCCTTACTAAAAATATAGAACTTATCGTTTAATAAAAAAAAGGCTTCAAAATCTTTAGATTTCATTTTTTTAGGAAGGGTAAAATCAATAACAGAAGCGGTTGTTGTATTGCTTGCCGTATTGACGCTTGATACTTTTAGTATTGAGAATTTTTTTCGCTTTTTAGAATTATTTCCAAAATCGCCAATATAAATATTCCCTTTAGAATCATGGGTTAAATCTTCCCAATCATTATTTTTAACGTCTTCTATTTTAATAGATTTTATAATATGTCCGTCTTTATCTAAGCCATATATTTTACTGGCATTCCCAGCATCTTCTATAGTCCAAAATAAGGAAGAGCCTTCTATCGTTTCAACAGCAGATACTTCTTTTAATTTATGGTCTATACCAGCAGTAACTTTTATTGTGTTGGTTTGACAAGAAATAAATGTAAAAGATAAAATAAGTATAAAACTGAAAAAGTATTTCATTATGATTTTTTTTTAAATTAAATGTATTTTTAAAATTGAATACGAGTAGACTCTAAGTCAGGACTAAGCCTCTGAAATAATAGAATATTAGCAGCTGCATTATTTGTCTACTGTAATATTAGCTTAGCTATTAACTAGGCTAAATAATATTTAATACAAAATTAATTAAGAGACGCCCTGTTTATTAACGCATTTAAAGCTTTCATTAGCTCATTTAAAAACGCAACAATGGCATATAAACAAGAATAAACAAATAAAATTATAATCCCTTCTGTTCTTTTAAAACATCTATTTGAGTCCTATTCTTTAAAGAGCAATCTCTGTAATATTTATAATAAAGACAATAAATTAAAAAACGCTTTTCAACCTTTTCTCAATTTGTAAAATCTAAACAAAAATCATCTCAATATCTTAATTGAGATGATTTTTG
>NZ_JBSHNS010000385.1:0-7475 GCF_053601635.1 Pontimicrobium sp. MEBiC01747 | reverse complement strand
CTAATGATGTAAACCAAAGCGGAAATACAAATGAAGCATTAGTAATTCAAACAGGAGATGAAAATGATGCAGATATAGACCAATTTGGAGATGATAACTTCGCAGGAATTAATCAACAAGGAAACCGTAACATTAGCGATGAAACGCAAACAGGAAACGACAACTATGCTGGAAATGGACAATTTGGTGACGATAACGTATCAGACATGGACCAAACAGGAGATACAAACTTTAGCGTAGCATCTCAAACAGGAAACTTTAATAATAGTGATACAGATCAAATAGGAAACAATAACGGAAGTGGAGTATTACAATTAGGAGATAATAATATAGCAGTTACTTATCAAGAAGGAAACGCTAATGGATCTACAACAATTCAGCAAGGAAACGATAATGAGTCTTACGTTTCTCAAATAGGAAATAATAACGGGCAATTTACAAGCCAAGCAGGAAATGCTAATGACTCTTTTGTTGATCAAATTGGAGATTTAAATAATAGTACTACAATACAAGTAGGAAACACTAATATGTCCGATGTAGATCAAACAGGAACTAATAATGGTAGTACAGTAACACAAACAGGTGATACTAATGGTTCTTCTGTTGTGCAAGATGGTAATTTTAATACAAGTGCAGTAAGCCAAACAGGAACATTAAACCTATCTACAGTAACACAAACAGGAGACTTAAATGTAAGTACAGTAGATCAAGATGGCGTAAGTCACTCAAGTTTAGTTAATCAGTTAGGAAACAGTAATATAAGTACAGTAGACCAAAATGGGACAGCGCATACCAGTACGGTAAACCAAATTGGTAACGGAAACATGTCTTCTGTAACTCAAAATGACTAAAACTATGTATTAATTATTAGTTTTAATTGTAAAATTAGTATAAGAGCATTTTTAGAGGTGCTCTTATGCTTTTTTAATAAAATAATGAAAATATTGTTTAATTTTTTTATCTTTAGTTACTGTAATTCAGTGCTTTTGATGAAATAAAAGAGTGAAACATGAAAACTATAATTAAAATTGTTTTAGTGATATTGTTTGTTTCAATAAGTAACTATACTACAGCTCAAACATATAAAAATAATACAAAAGACGCCACTTTATCTGGGTTTAAAAATAAAGAAGCGCAACAAAATTTTTTACTTAATCAAGAAACTGTAAAAACAGCAGAAGCATATACAGTATCAAACGAAAATGCAGTTTTTATTTCGCAAATAGGAGATAATAATAAAATTAGTTCTAATACAACGTCAAATAGTAGTGATGTTAATTTTTTTCAGGTTGGAAATTCAAATATTGCAACAGTAAATATTAAAAGTGATGTTATAAAGGAATCTATTTTTCAATTAGGTAATAATCATTCCGTTCTAGATGTTAATGTATTTAAAAATGCATCACATACTATAGAAGTAAATCAAAGAGGAAATAACCAGAACTTAACACTTTTTGGAGGTAATTCTATTTCAGAGAAACTTAAGGTTTCCATGCAGGGGCAAAACCAAACTATAATTGTAAGAAATTATAATTAAAAAATGAAAATTGAAATAAGGGTGTTATGCAGTAAGAAAATACTATTGTTGTTAAGCCTGTTTTTATGTTCGTTACAAGGCTTTACTCAAAAACGCTATAACGAAAATGTAGAAGCTAAAATACAGCTTGATAAAAATAATGAGTTTATAAAAATTACAGGAACAGCATTTAATAAAACAGAACTTAATAAGAGTTTAAGGTATAAATTGTCTGTTATAAAAACGAATTCAAAAAACTCAAATCGATCAAAAAATGACCAGAATGGACGTATCGTTTTAAAGCCAAACGAAAAAAAAGAGTTAGCAACAACCACAATTAATGCTAATGAAGACGATAGGATTATTTTATTGCTATTAATTTATAATCTAAATGATAAAATTATAGGACAAGATAGAGTTGTATTAAACGAAACAGATAACACCACTACAGTGTCCAAACAAAAAATAATTAAAGCACTAGAAAAAGAATCTAAAGATGTAGACGATGGCTCTAAAGACGGAGTAGAGCTTAGGGGGATTGTTGTAGAAGATACTAAAACAAAACCAGGGAGAGATTTTTATAGATTATTTTATGCATTATACTCTAGAAATAATATTAACGGGAGTAACATTGTAACCATAAAAGAAGTTTTAGCAATTGGCTCTAACACTAAAATAGAAGTTATTGTTGGAGACCAAATAATATTCTCATTTTTTGTAAGACCAAGAAACAATTATTTGGTAAAAATGAATGATGTAGCAATAAAAAAAGTGTATGTTCATTTTAAAACATTAGAGAAAGAATCTAAAACAATAAAACGCTATTAATAACCAACTAAACTATAAATAAATGAAAAAACTAACACTGCTTGCTTTGGCATTAATAAGTTATTGTGGATTTAGTCAACAATTAACTTATGAGCCAATAAATCCAGCTTTTGGAGGCGATACATTTAATTACACTTGGCTTTTAAATTCGGCCAATGCCCAAAATAGTTTTACAGATCCAGATGCAACATCACGTAATGCAGATGAGTCAGAATTAGAGCAATTTTCAGAGAATTTAAATAGGCAATTGCTAGGGCAACTGTCTAGAACGCTATTTAATACGCAATTAGGAGAAGGTTTGCAAGAAGGCACATTTACTTTTGGAACGTTGTCATTGGAAATCTATGAATCTGCAGAAGGATTAGTTGTAGATATTTTAGATACAAATACAGGAGAGCAAACTCAAATAATAGTCCCTAACTAATTAACTAATTGAAAATAATATGAAATGTACTCGTAAATCTATTTACGCTGTTGTTTTGTTTTTTATTCTAACGAGTTGTGGAACCTATTTTAACCAGCCCATAACCCAACAAAAAGCAAGATTAGGAGAAAATACCGAAGTAACAAAAACACTAAAAGAATTTCCGTTACCTCAAAAACCAGTAGTCGCTGGTGTTTATAATTTTAAAGACCAAACAGGGCAATACAAAGCCGTAGAAAACGGAAGTACATTTAGTACAGCCGTATCTCAAGGAGCAACAACAATATTAATAAAAGCCCTAGAGGACTCTAAATGGTTTACACCAATAGAGAGAGAAAATTTAGGAAATCTTTTAAATGAAAGAAACATTATTCGCTCTACCAGAGATGAATATAGAAAAAATAAAAACCCTAATGAGCCACAATTACCACCGTTATTATATGCAGGAATATTGTTAGAAGGCGGGGTTATCTCTTACGATACAAATATAGTAACAGGAGGAGCCGGTGCTCGATATTTCGGGATAGGGACTTCAACTCAATATAGGCAAGATCGCATTACAGTATATTTAAGAGCAGTATCTACATCTAGTGGAAAGATTTTAAAAACCGTTTATGTCTCTAAAACTATTTTATCTCAAGCAGTATCAGCCAATTTATTTAAGTATGTAAATTTTCAACGACTACTAGAAGCTGAGGTTGGATTTACAAAAAATGAACCTGTACAATTAGCATTAAAAGAATCCATAGAAAAAGCAGTGGAATCTCTTATTATAGAAGGTATAGCAGCAAACCTATGGAGCCCTCAATTAAACGAGCAAGAAACAAAAGAGTTAATAGACGCCTATAAAGAAGAACAAGATGAAGCAAACTCAACAGCATTATACTACAGATATTTAAAAGAGCGCAGAGGTACAGTGGCGGCAACAGGAGCTTTGGGTGTTACATTAATAGATGGCGATTTACCAAACCCACAACCAGAGTTTAATAGTCGAGTAGGTCTAAAATATTTTTTAACCCCAAGCTTGAATACAAATTTCACTTATTATAAATATAATCTTGAAAATAAAGAATTGTTAAACGAAGGCTTCATGTCTTTCGATTTTAACCTAGAATATAACATCTTACCTTATGATGAATTTACGCCATTCCTTTATGCAGGAGGTGGTGTTAATGCAGCTAATTATTTTACCTCTGTAGACCCTAAGGTACAAGCAGGGTTGGGAGTAGAGTATTTAATAACTAATAACTTAGGAATACAATTATTTGTTGATTATAACTATGTGTTTAGTGATGAGTTAGATTTTGTAGAAGCAGGGAAGCGCGATGATACCTTTTATAGAGCAGGATTTGGAGTGAACTATTACTTTTCTAAAAGAAAAAATAAAAAATTAGATGAAGGGAAGTTGAAAGAGTTAGAAGCAAAGCGAGAATTAAAAGCTTTAAAGAAAAAAAATAGAGCCAATAAAAAAAAACGCAAAAACTTAAATTAAAGGATAAGCCTAATAAAAATTGAAAACGATGAAAACTAATATAACATACATTTGTCTGTCTCTATTTCTGCTGCTATGCTTTAATTGTAGCGAAGACAAAATAACGATAACTGGAAAAGGCGGAATTTCAGGAAAGGCCGTTACAGTTGGAAATAATGAGCCTTTAGATAATGTAAAAATAAGTACAAGTCCTAGTACTAGTATTGTGTTTACAGATGCCAACGGGAATTTTTCAATCCCAAATATAGAAACACAAAGTTATTCCATACAGGCAGAAAAACAAGGGTTTTTAACGGTATTCGAATCGGTAACGGTAACAGAAGAAAATAACTCTACTGTTATTTTTGAGTTAGATGTAGAAACAGCAAATAACGATGCTCCAGATGCACCAACTTTAATTAGCCCAGCAGATAATACAGTAAATACCGAAATAGCAGTAACTTTAACATGGTCTGGTAGCGATCCTGAAAACGATACCTTAACCTATACCTTAAAGCTATTAAACGACCAAAATTCCGATGTATTAGAGTTTACAGATATAACAGAGGAAACCTACATGGTATCTGGATTACAATATGGTACTAAATATTTCTGGCAAGTCTCAGCTTCAGATGGTATTAATGAACCTATTTTAAGCGAAGTATATAATTTTAAAACGGTACAATACCCAGATAATAGAATCTTTTTTACTAGAAAAATTAATGGCAATAATGTTATCTTTTCTTCAGATGAAGCTGGTAACGAGTTTCAATTAACATCATCATCATCTAATAGTTGGAGGCCTAGAAAAGCAAATACAATAGATAAAATAGCGTTTTTAAGATCTAATGGAGGAGAAACACACATTTACACTATGGATTTAGATGGTACAAACGTATTTCAAGTAACCAATACTGTAAGTGTAACTGGCTTTAATCTAGAGGAAATAGATTTTTCATGGAAAAGTAACGATACACAAATACTATACCCTAGTTTCGATAAATTATATCAAATAACAACAACAGGAGCTTCATTGTCTCAAATACACCAAACAGCAAATGGTAACTTTGTTACCGAAGTAGATTGGAACGAAAACACATCTAAAATAGCTGTAAAAACTAATAATAATGATGGATATAATGTAGAAATATATACAATAAATACTTTGGGTGTTATTCAAGAAACGATATTAACAGGCACGCCTGGAGCAGCAGGAGGATTAGACTTTTCTTTTGATGGAAATACATTACTATACACTAGAGATGTTTCTGAAAATGAAAACACAGAGTATAGACAGCTTAATACAAATATGTTTATTTATAACATAACCTCTACAGTAAATACTAATGTATCTATAAATAAACCAGGAGGAACTAACGATTTAGATGCTCGTTTTTCACCTAACGAAGCCAAACTTATTTTTGTAAATACATCAAATGATGGAGTGTCTCAAAAAAACATGCAAATTTTAGATATAGGTATAATAGATTCTAGAACAACTATAGTAGAAGATGCAAAGATGCCAGATTGGAAATAGTTAAATAACAATGTGCCATTCTGGGATATAAAATATGAGTAAAAGCATGCAATTAATTTGTGTGCTTTTTTTTTATAAATATATTTGCACAACAACATAATATTATGAGCTCAGAAATAAGTAAACGTTATAGTCAAAGAGGTGTGTCTGCATCTAAAGAAGATGTGCATAATGCAATAAAAAATATAGACAAAGGCTTGTTTCCAAAAGCTTTTTGTAAAATAGTTCCAGACTATTTAACTAACGATGAAGATTACTGTTTAATTATGCATGCAGATGGAGCAGGAACAAAAAGTGCTTTGGCGTATATGTATTGGAAAGAAACAGGAGATATTTCTGTATGGAAAGGTATAGCGCAAGATGCTCTTATAATGAATATTGATGACTTACTTTGTGTAGGAGCTACAGATAATATTATGCTATCCTCTACCATAGGGAGAAATAAAAACTTAATAACAGGAGAAGTCCTTTCTGCTATAATTAATGGAACCGAAGAATTAATAGAAGAACTTAAAGGTTTTGGAGTAACCATACATTCTACAGGAGGAGAAACAGCAGACGTAGGTGACTTAGTAAGAACAATAATAGTAGACTCTACAGTTACTGCAAGAATGAAACGTAGCGATGTTATAGATAATGCAAATATAAAAGCAGGAGATGTTATTGTTGGTTTAGAAAGTTTTGGTCAAGCTACCTATGAAAAAGAATATAATGGAGGTATGGGAAGTAATGGATTAACTTCTGCCCGACATGATGTTTTTAATAACTATTTAGTAGAAAAGTATCCAGAAAGTTTTGATGCCGCAGTACCAAAAGAGTTAGTGTATTCTGGAGATGTGAAATTAACAGATGCAGTTGAAAATGCTCCACTAGACGCTGGTAAACTAGTACTATCGCCAACAAGAACCTATGCGCCAATAATTAAAGATATTTTATCTAAATATAATAGTGATACTATTCATGGAATGGTACACTGCTCTGGAGGAGCGCAAACAAAAATCTTACATTTTGTAGATAATTTACACATTGTAAAAGATAACTTATTTCCAGTGCCACCATTATTTAAATTAATACAAGAACAATCTAAAACCGATTGGAAAGAAATGTATCAAGTGTTTAATTGTGGACATAGAATGGAACTATACGTAACTCCAGAAGTAGCTGAAGAAATTATTTCTATCTCTAAACGTTACAATGTAAACGCTCAAATAATAGGAGAAGTAAAAGCTTCAGAAGTAAAACAATTAACCATTAAAAGTGAATTCGGAGAATTTAACTATTAACCTTTTTTAAATATATTTATATAGTCTAATGAGAAATGCTATATGTCTTTTGTTGCTTTTATGTGCAAATGTAGCAACGACACAAACAGATTCCTTAACTGTAAAAAACGATACCCTAGAAATAAAAAAACCTTGGGTTCAAAAAAATAAAGTAAACTTAGATGTAAATGAAGTAGCCTTTGTAAATTGGAACTCGGGAGGTGTTAACTCAGTTTCAGCTTTGTTAGGTGTGTTATCTTCCTTAAAGCATGAAAAAGAAGGGTTAATATGGAATAGTACTATTTCTGGACGCTATGGCATTAATAAGCAACAAGCTCAAGATGTTAGAAAAACTGACGATTTAATAGAGATAAACTCTAGTTTAGGCTATAAAAAAGATACCCTTACAAACTGGTATTATACAGCTAAATTTAATT
>NZ_JBSHNS010000384.1:0-6911 GCF_053601635.1 Pontimicrobium sp. MEBiC01747 | reverse complement strand
TTTTGTTAAATTATTCTCTTCTTTTCCATAAAGAACACTTGGTAAAGCTTCACTTGTTCCTAAAATATATTCGTAACCGTTTGTTTTTCCATAACCTTTAACAAAATCTTTAACCTTAACAATTACAGAATCTATTTCTGCTCTATATTGTTGTTGTAATTGTTGTTGCTCGAACTGCATTTGTTGCTGCAAAATTTGCTGCTTCTGCCCTAGTTCTTGTTCTTGTTCTTGTTTAGACTTTGCACTCATTCTAGTTTTTTCAGCATTGTATTTTTGAACTTCAAACTGAAAAGCTTTTCCTATACTATCTGCTCTTTTTTTAAATGCTTCTTCTTTAGTTTTAAATTTTTCTTCAATGTCTTTTTTTTCCTGGTATTCATTAATAACTTCTCCGCTATCAAGATATCCTATTTTTTGTTCTTGACATGATGCAAATATTAAAAGTGCAAACGTTGCTAAAATTAAATTCTTCATTTTTATATTTTTTAGTGTGGCGCAAAAATATAAAAGATAAGACTATTATTATGCAACTAAATATGTTGAAATAACAATCATAAGAATTTATTATAACTTAAATAAAGACTAATAAGAATTATTTATAAAAAACAAGCTCATATAAAGCGTTTTAAGCGCTTTTTAAAAAAGACTAATGCAATATGGCTTTTAACAACAAAAACACGCTATAAAACTTATTTAAAATAATTTTTAATCGTTTTTTATTACATAAATTAGTGAAGAATACTCTCCAGAGCGTTTCGCCTTTACATTTGATCTTAAACCAACTAAAAAAGCGTTAAAAGGATTCATCCTTTTATTTTTATATTTTTCGGAAAGCAGACTTACATAAAACGCATCGAAAATCATTGGTAGTGTTTTTACAACTTTCATGTTCTCTTTTTGAAAGAGTCTTTTTATTGCCGTTTGCGAAAAATGCCAAAGGTGCCTTGGCACATCGTAAGCTGCCCAAAAGTTTTTATAATAGCTAGCATCGTAACTTTTATAATTAGGTACAGCTATTACCAAAGTTCCTTCTGGTTTTAATAATCTTTTAAAAAGTGAGACTTGTTCTTTTAAATTAGGTAAGTGTTCTAAAACATGCCAAAGTGTAATAACATCGAAAGTATGGTCTTCAAATTTTGAAAGTTGATTGGTGTTATAAATTGTATTTCCTGTTATTGAATTAGCAATTGCTCTTGCATCTTTATCTGGTTCTACTCCATAAATAGACCAACCATTATCTTTAGCCACTTTTAAAAAAGCACCTGTTCCACAACCTATATCTAAAAGTGTTTTGTCTTTAGGTTGAAAAGACTCTATTAGTTTTAATTTCTTCTTTAGCGAAATCTCACGAACTTTATGATAGACTTTCTCGAAAATGTTACGTTTAGAATTTGTGTGCGAAATATAATCTTCACTTTTATAATAACCTGGTAAATCTTCAACCGAAGGTTTAGGTGTTGTTTCTAAATAATCGTATTCAGTATTATGAATTAATTGAAAGTCTTCTCCTGATACAGAATAATCTTTTACTGTAATATATGTGTTTTGTGTTTTGTTCACGAACTTAAAATGCTTTTTGCATTAATTAAAATTAGTACCTAAAATTCATAATTCTAAATTAGTTCTCGATACAATTCCGATAATAATCGGAATCACTCGAACTGACATTAACTTTTATTCTTACTTATAAATTGTCAACGTATTATTATCGATTATTTTTTGATACTTCAAATTTATGATTTGTTTTTATATTTTTTAAAACATAATCGATAAATCCTTGGGTAAATTTACCTGTAAAAATAATAGAGTACTGTTTGTCTTTTATGTCAAAAAAATCAAGATAAACCTCTTTTTGAATATTCAGGATTACCAAATTGAAATCCCTTTATATGTTCTGTTTCGAAATTATTAAGATAATCTTTATATCCTTTTGCCATTATTAGTTCTTTAAATCTCATTAGAGAATATCTAACTAAAACATCTTTATTAGAATCATACCATTTAACATCATCGGGTGTGAAATTAAAAACATGTTTAACTTAATTATAATTCGTAGATATGTTATGCTTGTTAAAGTAGTCTTTAAATACTTTCTCATCAATACCTTTATATATATCACTAATGTGTTTAATAAAATCTAAACCAACAATATCTGAACTATACTTTTACTATAGTAGTACTGTCTATAAAACTGATAACTTTCGCTTTTCTATTTACTAATGAATTGTATACTACTTTTTGGGTTATAGGAACTTTAAAGTCTAAATTTTTTAAAGAGAATTTATTACTAGAATCAGCTTGGTTTTTATAGTTTTCAAAATCAATTTTGCTTGCTATTTTATATGTTGAGATTCCTGGTTTTTGTGTATACTCAAAACACCTTTAGTGCATTGTAGAAAGTATATATTTTATTAAGTACTACTATAATTAAAACACCAATTATTATAAATAATATTCTCCTATAGACTTTCATAATATTAACCTTAGTGCTTTTTCACAAGCACAAATAAACAGCAATTTACATCTAAATAAAAATAAAAAACTCGAATATCCACGAAGTGTTCCACGTGGAACCTTTATACAAAAACAGAGATTGATTAATAACTTAACACATGTATTCAATCTCTATTAAGCAAAAAAACTGTTATAGTTGCAAATCAAAAAAAGCAGTTAAAAAGGTTTTTTTAACACCTGTTTTCAACTGCTCAATTTAAATTTTATCCTGTAATTATCTTCCCATAAAAACCAAAAGCACTGAAATATCACTTGGTGAAACTCCACTTACTCTTGAGGCTTGAGAAATGGTTACGGGCTGAATTTTATTTAGTTTTTCTCTTGCTTCTAAACTCATAGATTTCAGTTTTGAGTAATCGAAATTTGGCGGGATTTTTATATTTTCTAAGCGAGTCAATTTATCAGCGTTATTCTTTTCTTTATCTATATACCCAGAATATTTTACTTGAATTTCTGTTTGCTCTAGCACTTCCCTATCCAAATTCTGTTCTACAATATAATCTTCAACGGCTTTAAACTTACGCACATCTTCCATCTCTATGTTTGGTCTTGCAAATAGCTTAAACATTTTTCCTTGCTGTTTAACTGTTGCAGATCCTTTAGCTTCTAAAACAGGGTTTGCTTCTTCTGGCTTAACGCTTGTATCCTTAAAGAATTTTACAAATTGCTCTGATTGCGCTTGCTTTTTTTCCATTCTTCGCAAACGATTTTCACTAGCTAATCCTAAATTGTATCCTTTTGGTGTTAGCCTAAAATCTGCATTATCTTGTCTAAGCAGTGTTCTATACTCTGCCCGCGACGTAAACATTCTATATGGTTCTTCTGTACCTTTTGTAATTAAATCGTCTATTAAAACACCTATATAAGCTTCGTTTCGCTGTAATATAAATGCTTCTCTTTCTTGTACTTTTAAAGCTGCATTTATTCCAGCCATTAATCCTTGAGATGCTGCTTCTTCGTACCCTGTTGTACCGTTAATCTGCCCAGCAAAAAACAAACCTTCTACTAGTTTAGTTTCTAGTGTATGCTTTAATTGTGTTGGCGGAAAATAATCGTACTCTATTGCATATCCTGGTCTAAAGAATTTTACATTTTCGAACCCGGCTACAGAACGCATCGCTTTAAATTGAACATCTTCTGGAAGCGATGTAGAGAATCCGTTTACATAAACCTCAACCGTATTCCAGCCTTCTGGCTCTACAAATAATTGATGTCTATCTTTATCTGCAAACCTGTTTATTTTATCTTCTATAGATGGGCAATATCTTGGCCCTAAACTTTTAATTCTACCATTAAACATTGGCGAACGATCAAAGCCTTCTCTTAACAAATCATGAACCGTTTCGCTTGTGTAAGTCATGTAACACGAGCGTTGTTTTTTCAATGGTTTGGTTATATCTAAATACGAAAATTTTTCTGGTGTAACATCTCCTGGTTGTTCTATCATTTTAGAATAATCTAAAGACCGACCATCTACTCTTGGTGGCGTTCCTGTTTTCATTCTTCCTGATTCGAAGCCTAAATCTACTAACTGCTCAGTAATTCCCGTTGCTGCTTTTTCTCCTGCTCTACCGCCACCAAAGTTTTTATCTCCAATATGTATTAAGCCGTTTAAAAAGGTGCCATTTGTAAGTACTACTGTTTTTGCTTTTACTTCTATTCCAAGAGAGGTTTTTACTCCTGTTACTTTTCCGTTTTCAACGATAAGCCCAGCAACCATTTCTTGATAGAAATCTAAGTTTTTAGTTTGTTCTAAAAGTAATCTCCAGTCTTCAGCAAATCGCATTCTATCGCTTTGCACCCTAGGACTCCACATTGCTGGTCCTTTAGATTTGTTAAGCATTTTAAATTGTATAGCAGACGTATCACTTACAATTCCTGAGTAGCCTCCTAACGCATCTATTTCTCTTACAATTTGTCCTTTTGCTATTCCTCCCATTGCTGGGTTGCAAGACATCTGCGCAATGTTTTGAAGATTCATTGTAATCAACAATGTTTTACTTCCCATGTTTGCGGCTGCAGCTGCGGCTTCACTTCCTGCGTGTCCTGCTCCTACAACTATTACATCATATACTTCGTTAAACATAACTATTATGATTTTACAACAGCGTGTTTAATTTGTATTAGACACGCTATTGTTTTATAATTTTAAATATTTAATTAGGGTTTTGTTATACACAAACTCCATTGTTCCACGTGGAACGTTTTTGTTTCACGTTTTAGAATTTGCAAATATACGTCGAATTAGTTAATTCTCTTTTAAGACGTTAAGGTAGAAATTTTCCTTTGTTCTCATCTCATCTGCTTCTGCTTCAGTTTTATCTTTATATCCACAGTAGTGTAATACGCCATGAACGATAACACGATGTAGTTCTTCTTCAAAAGAATTATCAAAATCTTTAGCATTATCCGCTACTCTTTCTGTAGAAATAAAAATATCCCCTTGTAGTTCTTTTCCTACAGAATAATCAAAACTTATAATATCTGTAAGGGTATCATGTTTTAAGAATTCTACATTTAATTTGTGTAAATACTCATCGTCACAGAATACGTAATTTATTTCTTGCTCTCTACAATTTTCGGATGCTATTACATTAGATATCCATTTAGATATTTTCTCTTCGTTTGGTAACGTAAATTTGTTTTCGTAATTAAAGCTAATCATTATTCTGCTTAAAATAGTCTTGTACTTTCTTTTTATAAACTTGCTGCAAAGGTAGTGTTTGCTTGTTCAAAATTTCGGTAGTATTAAAATATTCTTTTGCTTTTGGGATTTGATTTCGTGTTGTGTTACTGTATTCTTTTTTATTGGTTGTAGATTTTCGCTTGGTATCTTGCCCTTGATGAAATGTTGCTTTTTCTAGTTTTAGTAATTGGTGTTGTAGATTCATCATTTTAGATAATGTTTCATTTGTAAACCCTTTATTTATTAAATCTAGTTCTACATCTTCCATTTCTTTAAGTAGTTTTTTGGCATCTCCGCCTACACCTTTACCATTCAATTTATCTTGTAATAGTTTTTCTTCTAGCGCCATTCGTATTTGCTGTTGCTGCTGGTAAATTTTATAAAGTTCTCCGTTTATATCTTCATTAAATCCATCTGAGCCTTCTTGCTTACCTCCTTTACCTTCTCCATTACTGTTTCCATTTTCGCCTTCTTTACCATCTTTTCCTTTACCGTTCTTGCCTTTTTTTCCTTTTCCCTTTTTTCCTTCTTCTCCATCTTTACCTTCTTTTTTCCCTTTGCCTTGCTTCTCTCCTTCTTCTCCAGGTTTGCCTCCGGGTTTGTCTCCTTCTCCTTCTTGCGGGTTGCCTTCTTTGCTCTTTTTCATGCCTTCTTTCATCATTTCATTAAGCTGTTCTTGGCTCATAATAATATCTGGCAAAGGAACATCTCCTTGTCCTTGTCCAGGCGATGGCATTCCCATTTGGTCTTGCATATTATCCATTGTATTACTTAAAAAGTCTGCCAAGTTATTTGCTGATGTTACTGCATATTGCTGTGCGGCTACACCTTGATATATATTATTTTCTGCTAGCTGCGCCATGGCTTTATCTACATTAAAATAAACTTCGGATATTTCCTTGTTTACTTGTTCAGATATTTTTGGTTGTCTTAATGATAATGCAAAAAGGCTATCGTCTATATGCTCAAAATGCGAACGTAATTCTTTTTGTTTTCTTAAATATTGTGCGTACTCGTTATGGTTTACTTCTATGCTTTTAAATTGATTCATTATGGCTTCTTCATCGAAAGAGAATACAACCAAGTTATCTAATATTTGCCTTAATGTTTCTATATCTTCTTGCAATGCTTCGTCTCCACCTGCTCCACCAGCACTCATTTGTAATTGCATTTTTTGGCTCATTTGTTTCATTTTTTGAGCGGCCTTCTTTTGACTCTTTTTTGCCTCTGCATTTTTTTTGTCTTGTTCTTGCTGGTCTTGTGCTTGTTCTTTTTGCTCTAATGCTTCAGATGCTTTTTGTTGTTCTTGCTTTATTGTGTCTTCGTTATTTTCGTTTCTTGGCAACTTCATAGGCTTTTTTAGCGACTTGTTTTCTTTATCTAATGCCTTAAGTTGTTTCTGTATGTCTTCAAACTTTTTATTAAGCTCGTCTTGCTTTTCTTTAGTGTTTTCTTTTGGCGTTTTTTGTGCTAACGAGTCTTGTTGCTTTGCTAGCTTGTCTAACTCATTTCCTATTTTCTCCATTTTCTTACTTACATAATAACGTTTAGTAAGTTCAAGCATTTGCTCTAAGCTTCTTTTTTGATTTTTATTTTGCTTTGCTAATTTTTCAAGTTTTTGAGCTAATTCTTCTTTGTTTATTTTTTCGGTAAGCTTTTCTAGTTCTTTTAATAGTTTTTCATCCTTTTTAAGTTGCTCTTCGTTTTCTTT
>NZ_JBSHNS010000383.1:0-3080 GCF_053601635.1 Pontimicrobium sp. MEBiC01747 | reverse complement strand
TTACTAAGTGCACACCTCTTTCTGCTAAAGCATTTAAGTAGACTGGTAAGGTTGCTACTAATGTTTTTCCTTCTCCAGTTTGCATTTCGGCAATTTTACCTTGGTGCATAGCAATACCACCTATAAGCTGTACATCGTAATGTATCATGTCCCAAGTAATGGCTTTTCCTGCTGCATCCCATGAGTTTGCCCAGATTGCTTTATCTCCATCTAAAGTAACGTAATCGTTATCTCCAGAGATTTCTCTATCGAAAGGACTTGCTGTTACTGTAATTGCTGTATTGTTTGTAAAACGCTTTGCGGTTTCTTTTACTACAGCGAAGGCTTCTGGAAGAATATCGTTTAATGTTTTTTCAACAGCTTCGTACGATTCATCTTCAATTTTATCTACTTCTTGATAGATGTCTTCACGTCTATCTATATCATCTGTTGCATCAGCTTCTTTTAAAAGTTCAGCCTTTCTATCTTCAAAAGGTTTACGCGTATCTGCAATAATAGCTTTGAATTCTGCTGTTTTGGCTCTTAAGTCATCATTAGATAAGGCTTCTAAGGCAGTTTCGAAAGCTTTAATTTTATCTACTATAGGCATGATGGCTTTAACGTCTTGTTTAGATTTGTCGCCAACAAATACTTTTAGTATAGAATTTAAAAAACTCATAGGTTTATATATTTAGTTAACAGAGTTGTCTTAAAATGGTGTAAGATAACTTTGTTTTATTATTTATAAATCGGCTAAAACCGATTGTTATTTTAAGTGTTTTTAAGCCTTAAAATATAAGGGCTTAAATATACGTTTTGTTCACGTGCTTTTATAGAAACTTAACTAAACTTTTTGTATTAAATAAAAGGTTTAATAGTTTCTAAATTAAAAGCATAAAAAAAGCCTCTGCTTAGAGACTTTTTTCTGTGTTTTACTATATTAATATTCGTCCTCGTTCCAGAGGTAATCTTCGTCTGTTGGGTAATCTGGCCAAATCTCTTCTATAGAGTCATACGAGTCTCCTTCGTCTTCAATTGCTTGTAAATTTTCAGTTACTTCCAGAGGTGCTCCGGTTCTAATAGCGTAATCTATAAGCTCATCTTTGGTAGCTGGCCAAGGTGCATCACTTAAATGGGATGCTAATTCTAATGTCCAATACATTTCTTAATAGGTTTATTTTTTTGCAAAAATAATTTTTTAGTTTAAATAGTCAAGAAAAAAGTGAATTATTTTATCAATAATAAAAAAGAACGTCATTTTTCACTGAAACTATTTGATTATAAATCTTTTGCAGTGTTACTTAATCTTAGCTTAAAAGTATTGGTTTTTTGTGTAGCTTTAATGCTTCTCAGGAATCCATTTTACTTCGTCCGCTTGCAAGTCAAATGACAACTTTCGTGCCAATACAAAAAGGTAGTCAGAAAGGCGGTTTAAATACATTAATGCTTCTGGTAAAAAAGGGTCAAGCTCATTAAGGGCAGAAGCTAAACGCTCACTACGCCTACAAACGCAGCGTGCTATGTGACAGAATGACACGGTTTGATGTCCTCCAGGTAACACAAAATGGGTCATTGGTGGCAAAGCCTCATTCATAGCATCCATTTCGTGCTCCAGTAGTTCTATATCTTCGTTAGATATTTTATTTATATTTAAACGTTCTTTACCGTTTTTTAATACCATTTTTTCTGGATCGGTAGCTAAAATAGCTCCTACAGTAAATAATTTGTCTTGTATTATTATTAAAATATCTTTGTATTGTTGATTAATGTCTTGGTCGCGAATTAAACCTATATGAGAGTTTAATTCATCTACAGTACCATAACTATCAATACGTATATGATGTTTTGGAACTCGTGTACCTCCAAATAAGGCAGTAGTTCCTTTGTCTCCTGTTTTAGTGTATACTTTCATACCTGTAAAGATAAATGTAAATAGGGGAAAAGGCAAAGGAGAGCTATACTTTAAATAAAAAAAAGAAAACCTATCTTTTAAATTTCCTATTGTCTTTTCTTTTGTAATAACGGTCTTTAAATGATTGCTTTCTTTTTCTGGAACGCCCTGCTATTATAGGAATAAGAATCATGGATGCTATTAATAGTAATATCATAATAATTAGATTCTAATTTTAAAATGTTCTTTAGCCTGTTCTTTTCTAAAAAAGACTATGCCCCAGAAAAAGGTATCTATTGTTACTGTAACTTGTGGGTGTTGTTTTATGGTTTCCCAAGCTTCTGTCATGCCTTTAGACCAATAAATATCATCAAAAATAAAAACGGAGTCGTTATGTGCTGTTGGTAGAAGTGTTTCAAAGTAATTTAAGGTAGCTTCTTTTTGATGGTTACCATCAAAATAGATCAAATCATAAGTATTTGAAGTTAATGTTTTAGTTACTTCATTAAAATCTCCTGTTAATACATCTATATTTTTTAACCCAAACTGTTTAAAAGTGTTAGATGTGAATTTAGAAATATTTGGGCAACCTTCTACAGTGGTTATGTTAGCTTCTGGGTTACCTAAATGCATAGCATGTGTAGCTATACCCATTGAGGTGCCTAATTCTAAAATAGTATTACATTTTAAGTATGCTATTAAGCGATAAAATAGCTTAGCACGATGTAATGTTGTGCCTGCATTTTTAGCCATTTGTGATATAAAACGTGTGTTACTTTTCATTACATGAGAGCCAACCCCCAAATCGGTAACTTCTATTGTATTGTTATTCGAGAATAAGTGCTTGTTGTAGGCTTTTAGTTTAGTATAGCTAGAGTGTTTAGTTTTATCATAGAAGCATTTTGTAACTAAATCGAAAACAAAAGGAGATTGTACACCATGCTCATTTTTAGATTGTAACCAGAATTTTATGTAGGGAATAATTAATTTTCTCATTTGTTAGTCTTCCATTTTTTCTGATAATTCCAACCAGCGCATTTCTTTTTCTTCTATACTATCTATTATAACTTGTAATTCGTTAGACAATGTATTAATTTCTTCTGGTGTTAACTCTGGATTAAGAAACTTTTTTTCTAATTCAGCTTTATCAAATTCTAAGCTTTTAATTTTGCTTTCTATGTTTTTATATTCCTTTTGTTCGTTGTAAGAT
>NZ_JBSHNS010000382.1:0-2350 GCF_053601635.1 Pontimicrobium sp. MEBiC01747 | reverse complement strand
TCTCAAAACCTTTGTCGTACATAGCAACAGTTAATGCAGAGCTGAGTCTTTGTCTTTTTTCTTCTTCTTCTAATTTTACTTTTTTAGTTAATAATTCTTGCTCCTTTTTATAATCTTTTGCTTCTTTGATTATTTCATTGTAGGTTTTTCCTTCTAAATGTTCTCCTTTAAGTTTAGAACGCATTATCCATCCTACCATAATTAATGCGTCTTCTTCTGATAATTTTCCACTTTCTTTAATTTCTTTAGCATCAGTTTCAAATGTTTCTTCACTATATTTTTTATCAAGAGGTGTTGAACAAGAAAAAGTCAAAATTGATACAAGAAAGATTAGTAATGTTTTTTTCATAATATTTATTTTAATGGTTATTCAAATTATGGAGAACTAGCGTATAAAAACAATAAGTTATGTTTATTTCCATTATATTTTTAAACAAACTTACAGCTATCAAAATCACAAACCTTATGGAAAACCATAAGCGCCTGTTTTTTTAGAAGTATTTAGTATAAATAAAAAACTTCCCTAGGAGAGAAGTTTTTATACTTTTGAGTTTTCAATGGATAAAATGTAAAATATTAAGAGCACACTTAATATTTAAAAGTCAACAATTGGTGTATTTCAACAGTTTAAAAAACAAGTGATTACACCGATAACAATAATTGGTAATAATATAATTTCCCACCTTGAAAGGTGTTTTAAAAATAGACTCTTTTTAAATGGTTTATTATTCATACGTACAAAATTATAGAATACAAACGGCATATACAATACGTAGATCTACGTATATTTTTTAAGCTAATTTTAATTGTAGAGCGTTGTTTTTTAGTTTGTTATTGTGCTTATCTATTCCAGAAGTATTTTTCCTTGTCTGGATAATATGTTATTAAATGCTTTACCCTAAGCCATCGTAAATAAAGGAATAAACCAAAGACTAAGTAATGTGAAATTTTAGAAGTATCGTCTGGTAAAAACAATAAATAAATACTTATAGACATAAAGCCACAACTAATAATAAGCAGTTTGTATAATTTTTTGGATGGCCTAAAATAGTCAGCTATAAATATTGGAATCATTACAACAATACCTGAGATAAGTAATGGGCTATTGCTAATAAAACCCCAAATAAAGACTAGGAATAAAAAGTATAGATAGAAAATAATACAAAAGTGTAGCATTTTCATTGTAATGCCAAAAACATTAATACTATCATTTCTGCTTTCAAAAACTGGGGAGCCATCTGGAAATGTAATAGAATCAAAAAAACTAGACATATAGAGGATTAATTATAAAAGCAATTTATCAAATATAAATAAAAATATGCCTGTAATAATAGGAGAGTTACTATAGTGTAAAAAAGTGCTGTTTAAATGTTTCTTTTTAGAGGTACCATTGTACTTAATGTATGTTTCATTTAAAGAGCACTTTGTATTAATATTGGTAATAGCACATTACTGATTGATTAATAACAATACAAATAACTACATTTTGTTCTACTCTTGTTAGAGGATTTATACCTAATTTAAAAAAGGAAAAACACCCTTTTAAGTTAACTATTATAACTTCTTTGAATACTTGTAATCCATCATAAAGTCTACCGTTAACCTAAACTACTTTTAGGTTCTCACCATAAAGCATCTATGCTTTTAGCTATTATGCGATGCAGAAACAAATTCAGCATCATGCATTATGATACAAAACGGGCAATAAGATTTTTATAATCTCATTTTTGATAACTTAAAACAGAATGACATTTTATCATAATAAGTTGTCCTCTTTGAGCTAAGGTATTGAAAAATTATATGATGTTTACACGTGTAAATACCTGTTATTAAGTTTTATAGTTAAAAATATACTACTTATTGGGTATTTATTAAAGGGTCTTATATATCTAATTTTATTCGTATTAATTCTAAAAACATATAATTATGAAAAAAGTATTTTTAACAATAGCATTAATGTTAGGCGTTGTGTGTATGTCTACAGCTCAAGAAAGAAAACCAGCAATGGCAAAAAAATCAGCTAAAAAAAGTAAAGTTCAAGCGCATGGGTATATTAAAAATCAGCCAAGTAATAGAAGCCAAGATAAGCAACTAAAAGAGATAAACGATTCGGAAGCTAAAGCGTATGCTCCAAAGACGAGAACGAAGCCGAAAGCAACAAATACTCAGCGCCCAAAAGGAAAAGCAGATGAGAGACGCTAATGCTAAAGCCTTAAATTAAAATGCCAATCTTTTTTAGATATAAAAAAGATTGGCATTTTAATATATTGTAATTTGTATTTATTCTTCTCCTGCTTTATCTACAACAATACGCTCGTCACGATTTGCAAGTTCCCATGCAGTATAGAAC
>NZ_JBSHNS010000381.1:0-1366 GCF_053601635.1 Pontimicrobium sp. MEBiC01747 | reverse complement strand
GGATTAGACATTATTAATGGTGCTTTTGAAGGGTTACATTCTAGATGCGTTATCGTTTTAGATGAAAACGGAATTGTAAAATACACAGAACAAGTACCTGAAATTGGAGAAGAACCAAACTATAAAGCGTCTTTATATGCTTTATTAGACGAATAATTTTTAAAAAATTTAAATAATATGCTTTACTATATAAATTATAGTAAAGCATATTTACTACATATATATGAGCAAAAAAGACTCTTTTATTGTAAATAGAATAAAAAGTGTAGGCTATGCTTTTAAAGGAGCCTACCTTCTAATTACTACAGAGGCAAGTTTAAAAGTCCAGTTTTTTATAGGTATTATTATGACTATTGCAGGTGTTTATTATGAGCTATCTGCAACAGAATGGATGATTCAAATACTTATAATTGCTTTAATTATGGCTTTAGAAGGTGTAAATACGGCTATAGAAGAGATTGCAGATTTTATACACCCAGAGCGTCACCCAAAAATTGGCTTAATAAAAGATTTAGCTGCTGGTGCCGTTTTTATTTTTGCAATAGCAGCTGTTGTTGTAGGCGCAATTATTTATATACCAAAGATTTTCTAGCACATAAAAATCTATAAGTAAAGAGTAATACGTATAAGTTAAACCATAACCTTTTACTTTAAAATACAATTATCAATTAGGATAAACGTTAAGTATTTGTATTTTTGTTTCACCTAAAAACAGATAATGGCTAAAGCAAAACCGAAAGCAAAACCGAAAGCAAAATCAACAAAAAAAACCACAAAAAAGAAAAGATTTAGGTTAAAGCGTCCTAATATGGTTTTAAACAGTCAACAAAGATTAATTGTTGGTAGTTTTTTAATTATTCTAGGAATAATATTATTTATAGCGTTTTTATCTTTCTTTTTTACAGGAGAAGCAGACCAAAGTACTTTATCTGAATTCTCATCGAGACAAGTAAAGTCTGAAAATTGGTTAAGTAAATTTGGCGCTTGGGTAAGCGATTTATTTATTCAAAGTGGTTTTGGTATTTCATCATTTATATTTGCGGGTTTAGTTTTTTTATCTGGTGTATATATTGTTTTAGACTTAAAAAAAGAAAAACTACGTCAACATTGGTTTTGGGGTGTTTTAACGGTCATTTGGTTATCTGTATTATTAGGTTTTGTAGCAATTAAAGATGGTTTATTAAGTGGTACTGTAGGTTACGAAATTAACATGTATTTACAAGATTACTTAGGTAAAATTGGTACTATACTTTTACTTCTTTTTGTTTTAATTACTTATTTGGCAATACGTTTTAAAGTAACACCACAACGTATTGGTTCGTTTTTTAGTAATGCAAAAAAAGATATAAAATCTGAATTTGAAAAC
>NZ_JBSHNS010000380.1:0-9764 GCF_053601635.1 Pontimicrobium sp. MEBiC01747 | reverse complement strand
TATTAAGAGATGGCAATGGTAAAGCTATTAATATATTAAATGCCTTAGATATAGATTTAAATCATTTAAGACGAAAAGTAGAAATATTAAGCCCAGCAAACCCTAACATAGCTATAACCTCTAACGAAAAAAAGAATTTACATTTAACTAGACAAGCAGAGCGTGCTTTAAAAACCACTTTTTTAGAAGCGAAGTTATTTCAAAGCACCTCTATAAACACCGCACATTTATTACTGTGCATTTTAAGAAATGAAAATGATCCTACAACTAAGCTTTTAAATAGGCTAAAAGTAGATTATGATAATGTAAAAGAACAATTTAAGTTTATGATTACAAACGACGATAATAATTATATAGAACCAAAAGCAGAATCTTTTCAAGAAGATGATTCTACTTCTGAAAGTAATGAGTCTAAAGATATTTTTAATACACCAGCAAATAAAGGTAATAAAAAGTCTAAAACACCAGTTTTAGATAATTTTGGTAGAGACCTTACTGCTATGGCAGAAGAAGGTAAACTAGATCCTGTAGTTGGTCGTGAAAAAGAAATTGAAAGAGTCTCTCAAATTTTAAGTAGACGTAAAAAGAATAACCCTCTATTAATAGGAGAACCAGGTGTAGGTAAATCTGCAATAGCTGAAGGTTTAGCAAATAGAATTGTAAAACGTAAAGTGTCACGTATTTTATTTAACAAACGCGTAGTTACTTTAGATTTAGCAAGTTTAGTAGCAGGAACAAAATACAGAGGGCAGTTTGAAGAGCGAATGAAAGCTGTAATGAACGAGCTTGAAAAAAATGACGATGTTATTCTATTTATAGATGAAATCCATACTATAGTTGGTGCAGGTGGAGCAACAGGAAGTTTAGATGCTTCAAATATGTTTAAACCAGCTCTAGCCCGTGGAGAAATACAATGTATAGGCGCAACAACTTTAGATGAGTACAGACAATATATTGAAAAAGATGGAGCATTAGAGCGTCGTTTTCAAAAAGTAATTGTTGAGCCTACTACTGTTGAAGAAACAATAGAGATACTTAATAATATAAAAAGTAAATACGAAGAGCACCACAATGTTGAGTATACAGACGAAGCAATAGAAGCCTGTGTAAAATTGACAAATCGTTATATGACAGAGCGTTTTCTTCCAGACAAAGCTATAGATGCGTTAGATGAAGCTGGTTCTCGTGTACACATTACTAATATTGATGTTCCTAAACAAATTATAGAACTAGAGAAAAAGCTAGAAGACGTAAAGCTTACTAAAAATTCTGTTGTTAAAAAGCAGAAATACGAAGAAGCTGCTAGGCTTAGAGATGATGAAAAACGCATAGAAAAAGAACTTGCCATTGCCCAAGAAAAGTGGGAAGAAGATACTAAGCTAAATAAAGAAACTGTAACAGAAGACAATGTTGCCGATGTGGTTTCTATGATGACAGGGGTTCCTGTTAATAGAATAGCACAAACAGAAAGTAATAAATTAGCTGAGTTACCTAAATTAATACAGGGAAAAGTTATTGGACAAGACGAAGCCGTTGCAAAGGTTGTAAAAGCAATTCAACGTAATCGTGCTGGACTTAAAGACCCTAATAAGCCAATTGGTTCATTTATATTTTTAGGACAAACTGGTGTTGGTAAAACACAATTAGCTAAAGTATTATCACGTGAGCTATTTGATAGTGAAGAGTCTTTAGTAAGAATAGACATGAGTGAGTATATGGAAAAATTTGCTATTTCTCGTTTAGTTGGAGCACCTCCAGGATATGTTGGTTATGAAGAAGGTGGGCAATTAACAGAAAAAGTAAGACGTAAACCTTATGCTGTAGTTCTATTAGATGAAATAGAAAAAGCACATCCAGATGTTTTTAACATGCTATTACAAGTATTAGACGATGGGTATTTAACTGACAGTTTAGGAAGAAAGATTGATTTTAGAAATACCATTATAATAATGACTTCTAATATTGGAGCTAGAAAACTTAAAGATTTTGGTACAGGAATAGGGTTTGGTACTGCTGCGCAAAAATCGCAAGAAGATGCTAATGCCAGAGCCGTAATTCAAAATGCATTAAAAAAGTCTTTTGCACCAGAGTTTTTAAATAGAATAGACGATGTGGTTGTGTTTAATGCTCTAGAAAAAGAAGATATTCATAAAATTATAGATATTGAATTAGATAAGCTTTTAACCCGTATAAAAGGACTTGGTTACACGCTTAAACTTACTAAAGCAGCAAAAGATTATATTGCAGATAAAGGTTTCGATAAACAATATGGAGCTAGGCCTTTAAAAAGAGCTATTCAGAAATATATAGAAGATGCTCTTGCAGAAGAAATTATTACTTCTCATGTACAAGAAGGCGATAAAATTATTATGGATTTAGATAAAAAAGCTAATGAAATAACAATAAAAATTGATAAAGCAGAAAAATCAACAGAATCTTAATTACCATATGTAAAAAAGGTTGCTTAAGTGGCAACCTTTTTTAATATTTATATACATTAATTCCCTAAAAATGCATAAAAAGACGAAGACTACAAAACTTTCTTTTTGTACTATAGATATATACGAAAACACCATAGTAGGAACAATAAATGACGGCGTAGATGTAACTCTTGAAAAAAGCTCTCAAATTATTGAAGTAGCAATTAATCATTTTAAATCTGAGCCTTTTGTATATATAGCCAATAGAAAGAATTCTTACTCTGTTGACCCTATTATATATAAATACAATTCAGAATTAAAAAACCTTAAAGGTTTTGCTATAGTAATAGATAACCTTTATGATAACACTATAGAAATTGAAAAAATATTTTCTCACAAACCTATAGACACTTTCGATTCTTTAGATGATGCATTAGAATGGTCCAATCGTATTATAAAAGAAGCTAAATAATTTTAGTAATAATAATTACAATAGCTAGTATAATTAAAAAAGCTTCACTATCTTTAAGTGAAGCTTTTTTTAATTAACACTAATGATTAATACAGTAACTCTATCTTTTTGTTCATTACAAATTTATAATAATATAGTTGTTTCTATAATAAACGAAGGTATTGTATTAACTCAAGATTTAATAGATGAAATGGTAGAGACAATTGTACCGTCTTTTAAAGGAGAGGACTTTGTATATATAACGCATCGTATAAACTCCTACTCTGTTGACCCTACAATATATATATCGGTTTCTAAAATAAAAAATCTTGTTGGGTTTGCTGTTGTTTCTACTAACCACATGGCATTAAGTTCTACAGATATAGAGAGACTGTTTTTAAAAAAACCTTTTGAAGTCTTTTCAGAATTAGATAAAAGTATTCAATGGGCAAATAAATTACTTAAGAAAAAACAAACCATAGAAGAGTGTTAATAGAATCTTTTACCTGCAAAGAACTAGTCAAAAAAATATATTATTAAATAACAATCCTTATCCTTTATTATAAACTTCATAAAATAAAGTATAAATACTATTAAATTAGTTAATTTACACATGGCTTTTTACAGTTTAAAAAACCAAAAAAAACAATATATTTTTCTTTTAAATTTTAGAACAGTAGAGTACTTTTGCCGCCCGAAAACAACAAAAAATGGTAAAAGATTTAGGCTTCTGTAAAATACAGTTTTATAAAAACTATGCAATTTGTAATGTATACGAAGGCGAAACAATATGCATTGAAAAGTGTAATAGACAAACAAAAGCTATTTTAAATCATTTTAAGAACAAACCTTTTGTGTATATAACACATCGTGTTAATTCTTATGCTGTAGACCCCATAATTTATAAAGAGACTTCTAATGTAAAATCATTAATAGGTTTTGCAGTCGTTTCAGAAAATAGCAACGCAAGACAAGCAGCTCAAGTAGAAAAACTATTCCTAAAAAAACCTTTTGAAATCTTTAACGATTTACAGCTTGCTATAAAATGGGCAGAAACACTTTTAACGGAAACAAAAACACCATCTACTCCATACTAAAATAGCTCTTCATCATCAATAGCTAAGTTCTCTATAAAAGCAATTGAAGCCTGAATATCATCATGAAGAATTTGATCTTCCTCAACAAAAGGTACCTCTTCTCTATACGCTTGTAAAAACGATTCTAGAAACTCACTAGACTTTAATGGAGCTCTAAATTGTAATGCCTGCGAGGCATTAAATAACTCTATAGCAAGCACACGCTCTACATTATTAACTAAAGTATATGCCTGTGTTGCTGCATTTGCCCCCATACTTACATGATCTTCTTGCCCATTACTAGACACAATACTATCTATTGCTGCTGGTGTAGCTAATTGTTTATTAGCGCTTACAATACTCGCTGCTGTATATTGTGGTATCATAAACCCAGAATTTAATCCAGGATTATTAACCAAAAACGCGGGCAAACCTCTTAAACCAGAAACCAATTGAAAAACACGACGTTCAGATATATTACCTAGCTCTGCCATTGCTATTTTTAAATAATCTAAAGCTAATGCTAATGGTTGACCGTGAAAATTACCTCCAGAGATAATTTCATCATCTTTAGAAAAAATGTTAGGGTTATCTGTTACCGAATTAATTTCGGTTTTAAATGTTTTTAAAACAAAATCTAACGTATCCTTTGTGGCACCATGTACTTGCGGAATGCAACGAAAAGAATAAGGATCTTGTACATGCTGTTTTGCTTGTTTAATAATACTACTCCCCTCTAAAAACTCACGAACATTTTTTGCCGTTTTTAATTGGCCGTTATGAGGTCTTACTATATGTACTAGTTCATTAAAAGGCTCTATTCTGCCATCGAAAGCATCAATAGACACGCTTCCTATTAAATCTGCTAAATAGGATAATTTATAACTTTTTAGTAATAAATACACACCATAAGCACTCATAAATTGAGTTCCATTAAGCAAAGCCAATCCTTCTTTAGATTTTAATTTAACAGGTTTCCAATTAAATGCCTCTAAAACGGTTTGAGCCTCTACAACTTCTCCCTTATAATTTACCTTACCTTTTCCAATTAATGGCAGCGACAAGTGCGCTAAAGGAGCTAAATCTCCAGAAGCACCTAATGACCCTTGCGTATATACCACAGGTAAAATATCATTGTTATAAAAATCTACTAAACGCTGGATAGTTTCCAATTGGCAACCAGAATGCCCGTAGTTTAATGATTGAATTTTAAGCAGTAACATTAATTTAACAATAGCTTGAGGCACTTCGTCTCCTGTACCACAGGCATGAGACATCATTAAATTCTCTTGAAGCTTTGTTAAGTTCTCTTTAGATATTTTTACATTATATAAAGATCCAAACCCTGTATTTATGCCATAGATAGGTCTATCCTCTGTCTTTAATTTCTCATCTAAATAGTTACGGCAATTAGTTACACGAGTTATAGCTTCTTCAGAAAGTTGTAGTTTTTTCCCCTCAGAAACAATAGATTGTATCGTTGTAAGTTCTAAAACTTGATTGGATATATAATGAGTAGTCATATTCTAAATTTAAAGTGCTTCAAAAATCAACATTCAATATAAAATATGCAAGCTAAACGTTAATAATTAATGAAAAAGCAAAAAAATAATTTTAAACCCCTATTTTTGATAAAAAATTAATTTATTCAAAAATGAAGAAACTACTATTAAGTTTATCTGCTTTAGCAATTTTAGCATGTAAACAAGAACCAAAAATTGATTATACAATAGTATCTGGGGACTTAGGAGATGCTAAAGCAAAAGAAGTGACTATAAAAGGCACTGATTTTGAACAAAAAATTACTGTTGAAGAAGGTAAATTTACCGATACACTTAACATAGCTAAAAATGGATTCTACACTTTAAGCTTAGGAAGAAATCGTGCAAGCATGTACTTAAAAGTAGGTGACAGTGTTGGTGTTACTACAGACAAAACTGGATTTGTATTCTCTGGAGATGGAGCAGCAGAAAGTAATTATTTAGCAAAAAAAGGAGGCAATACAAGAAAAATACAAGGGTCTTCATCTGTATTTTATAACCTAGATGAAACTGCATATAAAGCCAAAGTTGAAGAAATTAAAAATAGTAATAAAGCAAGTTTAGATAGCATTAAAGGAATAGATCAAGGATTCTTAGCAGCAGAGTTAAAAAACCTAGAGTACGATTCTTATGCAACGTTAAACAACTATGAAAGAGCACATGCATATTATACAAAAAACGATAGTTTTAAACCCTCTGAAAATTTCTTACCAAAAGCATTAAAAGAATTAACTTACGATGATGCCATAGCATTTAACAATTCTACTGCATACCAAAACCTTGCATTTAATAGCATTATGAATCCTATTTTTGAAGGATTAGATGATTTTAATAATGTAAAACCAGCAGATTTTGCTGCTGTAAAAGACATTAAAATTCCTGCATTAAAAAACCAAGTTATAGATTATTTAGCAAAAATGGCTTTATCACCAGCTAATAATAATTTACAAGAAATGTATACTTTTTTTAATGAGAATACTACAGACGATAAAATTAAAGAAGACTTAAAAACAAACTTCGACACAGCAAAAAAATTAGTAAAAGGGAAACCATCGCCTACATTTGCTAACTACGAGAACCATAAAGGAGGAACAACTTCTCTTGAAGATTTAAAAGGTAAATATGTATATGTAGATGTTTGGGCAACATGGTGTGGTCCTTGTAAAGCAGAGATTCCTTCTCTTAAAAAAGTAGAAAAAGAGTACCATGGAAAAAACATTGCTTTTGTTAGTACTTCTATCGATGCTATTAAAGACCACGATACATGGGTAAATATGGTTAATGACAAAGAATTAGGAGGCGTGCAATTAATGGCAGATAAAGCTTGGAAATCTCAGTTTGTATTAGACTACGGTATTAATGGTATTCCAAGATTTATTTTAATAGATCCTAGCGGAAACATTGTAAGTGCAGATGCACCTAGACCATCTGATCCTAAATTAAAAGAGTTATTTAATTCTTTAGAAATTTAATGAGTAAACATTTAATTATAAAAAAAGCGAACTTAACAGTTCGCTTTTTTTATACTATTATTTTTTATTCTTTAGCAGCCTCTTCTACCTCAGGTTTTTCTGGCTGTTTAAACAAATCTAAATAGGCTTCAGATATACCACCAACAATGTGGCTTGCTATTAAACTCTGGTAACCATAATCTTCAATTAATAAATCGGCAGATTTACCATGTAAATAGACTCCAAAAATAGCAGCTTCTAAAGGGTTATAGCCTTGAGATAATAAACCCGTAATCATTCCTGTTAAAACATCTCCTGTACCTGCTGTAGCTAGGCCAGGATTTCCAGTTGCATTTACATATAACTTATTATGGAAAACTGTAATAGTATTTGCACCTTTAATAACAACAATAACATCATACTTTTTAGAAAATGCTTTTGTTTTTTTCAATTTATCAAAATCATCCTTCCATGTTCCAACTAAACGCTCTAACTCCTTAGGGTGCGGTGTTAAAATAGTTTGCTTTGGTAATAATTTAAGCAATGCTTTCTTTTTAGATAAAATATTTAAACCATCTGCATCAATGACTAAAGGTGTTTTATTCTCTTTTAAAAAAGCTTCAAAAGCTGTTATTGTTTTTGCATCAGTTCCCACACCTACACCAAAGGCAATTACTGTGGGTTCTATATCAAAATCTATGCTAGTAATTTTAGCCTCATCTGTATCTGTAATTACCATGGCTTCAGGAAAAGCGGCTTGTAATGCTGTATAACCACATTTTGGTATATAAGCAGTAACTAACCCAGCACCTACAGCTAAAGTAGCACGACTTGCTAGTGTAACTGCGCCTATTTTACCATAACTACCTCCTATTATTAGACTATGTCCATAAGTACCTTTATTAGAAAACTTTTGTCTAGGTTTATATATAGGTAACACTTCATGTTTTCCTATTAAATCGGCTTCAGTTTCTGCTTTATATAAAAACTCTTGATCTATACCAATGTCTATAACTTCCCATTGTACAGTATATTTTGCAGTTTCTGGTAAAAAGAAAACCAACTTAGGAGTTTGAAAACTTAATGTATACCCAGCTGTAACCACGGCTTCTGGGTCGCTTGGTAATTTATCTGTATATAATCCAGACGGAATATCTATAGCCAATGTATAAGCCCTAGAAGCTCTAAAATGATTAAATAACCCTTTAACCCAATCGTCTACTGGGCGATTTATACCAATACCAAAAACAGCATCTACAATAATGTCGTTAGCATCTATTGGAGAAAAATCTTCTGCACAACTTAAAAGAGTAGGCCAGTCTTTAGTAACATTTTTTATACGATCGTAATTAATTAAAAAATCTTTAGAACGCTTATCGCTACAATTTACAATATACGTTTTAACATTATAACCATGTGTAACCAAATGTCTAGCAACAACTAAACCATTACCTCCATTGTTACCAATACCACAAAATACATGAATAGGGACTTGTGCACCTTGCATACGCATGTGTAACCAATTAAAAATCTGCATTCCTGCACGTTCCATTAAATCGGTAGAGGAAATTTTTTGTTTTTCTGCAGTGAGTTTATCTCCCGCATATACTTGTTCTTTAGATAAAATCTTCATATGTATTACCTCCTAAATGAGATTAATTTAAATTATACTTTAAATATATTAGGTTCATTATATTATATCTAATGTTAAAGCTATTTTGTTTCAAATAATTAATTAAAAAGCTTTAATTTTTAGAATAGCATAAAAATTTAGTTTTTATTTTGTTATTCGGGTAAAAGTAATACTTTTACTATGTATTACGCATATAAAATGTATAGCAAAACCAAAATAGTAACTATTAACTTAACTTCTACTACAGAAGTAACCATTGCTGCAATTACATTTTCTACTATTACTACTACCCTTTTGGGTTGTTTATAATATATATTCCCCAGGCATTTTGTAGTTATTATATAGTAAATAACTACTCCATTTAATCGAAATTTACACAACAACATTACATACAATACACATGCAAGTATTAAAATTTGGAGGAACTTCTGTAGGTTCTTCAAAAAACATAAATAAAGTTATCTCTATTTTAGAGCAATATGCAACTAAAGACAAAGTAATTTGCGTCGTTTCTGCCGTTGGTGGCATTACAGATAGAATACTTAATGCAGGACATTTAGCAAAAACTAATGATAATAACTACAAAAAGGAATTTAAAGCTATAAAAACAACGCATTTAAATATTCTATTAAAACTTATTCCAAATGCAGATTCTGAAATAATTACAGCTTTAAAAGAAAAACTTAAACAATTAAAAAGTTTACTCGATGGCATCTATTTAGTAAATGAATTATCGCCACAAACATCGGACAGATTAGCTAGTTTTGGAGAATTATTATCGTCTTTTATTATTTCGGAAACCTTAAAATCTAGAAACTTTAATACAGTCTACAAAAACACTCAAGATTTAATTATTACAAACTCTAATTTCACTAAAGCAGAAGTAATATTCGATGTTACTAATAGTAATATAAACACTTATTTTAAAGACGCAAAACAAGATATTACTATACTTCCTGGGTTTATATCTAAATCTATTAATAACAAAATCACAACTTTAGGTCGTGGTGGGTCTGACTATACAGCAGCCATAGTTGCAGCTGCTTTAAAAGTGGAACGCTTAGAAATCTGGACAGATGTTAGCGGTATGTTTACTACAAACCCAAAATTGGTAAAACAAGCATTCCCTATTGCAGAAATCTCGTACCAAGAAGCTATGGAATTATCGCATTTTGGAGCTAAAGTACTATAC
>NZ_JBSHNS010000379.1:0-18158 GCF_053601635.1 Pontimicrobium sp. MEBiC01747 | reverse complement strand
TCTTCACATAGCTTACATCAGTTATATAAAAACTCTTTAAAATTTGAAAAATTTGGAAGAATTTTAGCTGAAAGAAATCATCTCTGTGCTTTAGAAAGAACTTTAACAATGCAGACAAAGTCGGCAAAAAAGAAATACTTAGATTTTTTAAAAAATTACGATAAAAAAATTGTAACCAGAGCACCTCAACACCAAATTGCAAGTTTCCTTGGTATAGCCTCAGAGTCGCTAAGTAGAGTTAGAAAAGAAATTCTCATTTCATAACAAATGTCAAGAAGTAAATAATAAAACGGTTATTTCTTTGTGTTTTATAATCTTAAAAAATAAACACAATGAAAATAAAAAAGAAAATAATGTTGTCAATTATTATAATACTTACACTATTTAGTATTAGCATTTTGTACAACTCTTGGTCATTTAGTGCTGTAGCTTGGTCTCCATTGCCAGTACAAAAACAAGAAGGAGCCTTAGCAGAGAATGAATTATTAAAAACAACAGAGCGAATTAATTTAGAAGGTTGGTATGGCCCAGAAGACATTGCTGTAGATAATCAAGGAAACTTATACTGTGGAGTACATATTTCTAAAACGAACTTCACAGATGGAAGGGTTTTAAAAATTGATACCTCTGGAAACGTTTCTGTTTTTTCTAATTCAAGCTCTTGGGTTGCAGGATTACATTTTGATAGCAATCAAAACCTTATTGCTTGCGACTTAGAAAGAGGCTTAATAAGTATCGACCAAAACGGTAAAATAAAAACTTTGGCTAGCGAAGATGAAAATGGCAACAAGTTTCTAATACCTAATGATGTAGATATCGCCAAAGATGGAATAATCTATTTTACAAATACATCATCAAAACTAACCTTTAGCAATAAGCATATTTGGAAACTATTAATGGAAGCTAAACCAGATGGCGGGCTTTACAGTTATAACCCAAAAACCAAACGCGTAAAAACACTTATAGATGGAACTTATTTTGGAAATGGAGTTGCTGTATCTCAAAATGATGATTTTGTTTTAATGGTAGATTTAGCAAAATATAGGATCATTAGATATTGGCTTAAAGGGGATAAAAAAGGTACTAAAGACATTTTTTTAGATAACTTACCTGGTTTTCCAAACGGAATTTCTAGAAGATTAGATGGTAGTTTTTGGCTTGGTTTTTCTACCAAAAGAGATGAAAGCTTAGACAATATACACTCTAAACCACTAGTAAAAAAAATCGTTTACGGCCTCCCTTCTTTTTTACAACCCAAAGCAGTACCATACGGAATGTTAATGCACTTAAGTAGTACTGGTAAAATCCTAAAAACATATTACGATACATCTGGAGCGTATGTAGCAGAAGCGACCTCGGTTGAAGAGCACAATGGCTACCTTTACTTGGGTGGAGATACATCTGGGTATATTTCGAAATATAAATTAACAGAAACAAACAAAAACCTTAGGTAAATTACTTACACGACATAGTCTCTATATCAGGAGCAAATACAGTATTTAAAGAGACAGTATGTGTTCCTGATTATATTAAATTTATGGTCCAAATTCGAGTCCAGCAGATTTTAAGAAAGAAAACCTTCTACCAAAGCTTTACAAGACATTTATGCATTCTCATTATCTATAACAAATACATTAGAACATTTATCTTTCAGCGATTTATAAAAAACTAAATACCAAGCATTATTATGGTTAGCTCAAGACCAAAGTTGGCATAACGGACAAATAGCCATATTGAAAAGAATACTAATGTAAAACAAATTAATGGCCTCTTAACAGACAACTGTTAAAGTAATGCACAGCACCAACACACAGCATAAACAATTAAAATTACCCTTTAACAACAAGAAAAAACTAAAGCTAGCTAGATTAAAAAAGTTTATAATACGTAGTAACAATAGTTCCGTTATTATTATCTAAATCAATAGATAGCAACTGTTTTTGTGTTATTACTTTTAAGTTAAATGGAGGCGCTAATAAATCTAGCCCGCTATCTTTTTTTAATCTAATACCCTGTCCAGAAATAATATCTTTATTGGGTGTAAAATTTCCCTTGGGCAAATGCTCCGTTACAATAACATGCTTATAATTAACTAGTTTACGCGCAACATTTTGCACTTCCGCATTAGATAAATGCTGTAATACTTGCCTTAAAATAGCACAATCGCCTACAGGTAAATTATCTACAGCTATGTCCAAACATTGAAACTCTAAATGCGCAGCTTTAAATTTTTCTGTATTTCTCGCTATCAGGTCTGTTACTATATCTACAGCTACATATTTTTTAGTGTACTTTACTAACTCTTTTCCTACATTAAAATCACCACAGCCCAAATCGCATACTACTAAAGGCGTTTTAAAAGTGGTTAAAAATGTTTTTAAAACGTCTATATACGGGTTTACTATTTCAAGATTATGAGAGCCTTCACCAGAGTAAAAATCGAACGTTTTATGACCTCCCCATAGTTTCATTTTATATACTTGGGTCATTGCATCTTTAGTAGGCCAAGGTTTTTTTGTTTTTTTAAGTCCTTTCCCTTCAGCTTTCATACATACTTTTTTAGGGGCTATTTAAATATAGATAAACAAACGTACAAATTAAATTCTAATTCCTAAATACAGAAATTCCTGCAAAAACCTTGTACACTATTCCTTTTTGCTATCTTAGTACACAAGTGTAAATAACCATTTTTTCATGTAATTTGGTTAATAGAAAATTAAAACTTATGCCTATAAATATGAGTACAACGAGCCATCATGACGAACGCATTGCGAAAATGACATTTGCTTCTGTATATCCGCATTATGTAACAAAAGTTGAAAACAAAGGAAGAAGTATAGAAAAGCTACATCAAGTTATTGAATGGTTAACGGGATATAATAACAAAAAACTAGAAGCACTTATTAAAGACCAGGTACGTTATTTAGATAAACTTGTAGATGAATTAGCTAGAGGTCGTAAAATGGAAAAAATATTACGTGTTACCTAACATAAAACAAAACCTCCTTTATTCGAGAGCCCTACAATGTCTAAACTAAAACCAAACAACTTTTTAAAAACAATGTCTTCTTTAAGACAAGAAGAACATCTGGTTATACACGATGATGTTTTAAAAACAACAAAAAGTGAGGATGACGATGTGCTTTTATTTTTAGAGCAAGATTATGAAAACGAAAGTTTAAACTATCCCTTTACGCCTCCTAAATTTAATCCAAAAGCTGCGCTTTGGGCTAGTAAAATAGTCTACTATTCGGCTTTATTATTATTACATCGCAAAGACACAAAAAAAGATTTAACCATACTATTTCCTAATTTTGAAGGAACTATTAACGTTTCTGCTATACTCTCGGCAGATTTATGTTTACGTTTTGTACCTCAAATTAATTTTGAGCTAAAACGTATTGATGCAGAAGACCCTTTAATTCCAATTTTAGAAACTATTTTAAAGACCTGGCATTATTCTACTATACACAACGATTGCATTCCTCCAGCTATAGACTATACAACCTTTTTTAAAAATGATTGTTTAACTCAACTATATCTAAACAGAATTATTGAAAGAAAACAATTACAATGGGCAGAAATACCCTATATAAATACACTATTACACAACAGGCTTGGTTACTATAAAAACCATTTTTGGAATACTTTAAAACCAAATGAAATTAAAACAAATGAACACTAATATAGAACAATTAAAAGCTGTTTTACAACATATAAAAACAACCTTTATAGGTAAAGATGATGTTATAGATTTACTAGGTATTAGCCTTATTGCTAAAGAAAATACTTTTTTATTAGGACCTCCTGGCACTGCTAAAAGTGCCATTGTAAAAGCTCTCTCAAAAGGTATTGAAAATGGTAAAAATTTCGAGTATTTATTAACTCGTTTTACAGAGCCTAATGAACTTTTTGGGCCATTTGATATTAAAAAATTAAGAGAAGGAGAGCTTGTTACCAATATAGAAGGCATGATGCCAGAAGCCTCCATGGTATTTTTAGATGAAATTTTTAATGCTAATAGTGCTATTCTTAATAGTTTACTTATGGCGCTAAATGAAAAAATATTGCGTCGTGGTAAACAAATATTAAAACTTCCTGCTTTAATGTTTGTTGGGGCAAGTAATGTACTCCCAGAAGACGAGGCTTTAGGCGCCTTGTTTGATCGTTTTTTAGTAAGAGTAAAATGCGATTATGTAAACCCCGATTTACTAAATCAAGTACTGCTTGCTGGATGGAAATTAGAAAAAAATGATATTAAAACACCACCAACTGTTACACCAGAACTTATTACTGCCTTACAAGCTCAAGCAAAGCAAGTAAATCTTAGCCCAATTATTAACACTTACGTAGATGTAATACATAATATACGTAATACAGGTATTAATGTATCAGACAGACGCGCTGTAAAGCTTCAAAATCTTATAGCAGCAAGTGCTGTAATGTGTCATAGAGAAGAAGCCATTCTATCCGACTTATGGGTGTTAAAATACGTATGGGAAACCGAAGAGCAAATAGAAATACTTGAAGGCATCATTAATAATATTATTGAAAATGATATTACCGAAAGTTCTCACCCTCAAGCTCTATACAATAAAGCTCCAAACCCTGAAGACGTTATTAAAGAGGTTAATTTATTAAAAGAGCAATGGGCTAACGAATCATTATCTTTTGAAGAGCAGAATATTATAAAAGACAAATTACGCTATATACAGAGTAGAGCAGATTGGATTTCTAACCCAGAACAGAAACAATATATAAAAACAGAGATTGATGCATTATGGCAAAGCATTCTTCAAACCCTTTAGACTTTATAGTACTCACTACTAAAGAGTACATGCAATCATTATCGCAAATAAGGCACTTTAACAACCTTAAAGTTGCTTTTAGTGGTAATGATATTTGGATTAAAGGTTTTAGTTTAGAACAAATAAATGGCCCAGAAGTGAATACACTTCCCTATAAATCTATATTTTATATTAAGGAGCTCTTATTATTTCCTAAGGACAGTTTATTACCAAAAACAAAATTACCAACGGCATTGTTATGGTCTCCAATTGCACAAGCCTTAGTAATAGAAGAACCAAAAATTAATTATAACTTTTTTGGAATTCACGATACCATAACTCCAAAAATTGTGCCTTCGAAAAAAGAACAAAATACCTCTGCTATTTTAGCAATGCTTAATTTAAGTACAAAAGAAACAATAGAAAGTACTGCTTCGTATAGGTTTAACAACTTAAAATACACCATTATAAATACTAATGTATTATTAATTATTGGTACACCAACATTACCTATACAAGGAGATAGCTATTGGCTAGACCAAGACTTTTTATTTCCTAACGGACATCATTTAGAATACCCTATTTTAAGTTCTAATATTAATGCTAAAATAAATCCTTCCAGCTTATATTATGTATTGTGGCATAAAGACAGTAGTTATAGTTTAATTCCAAAATTAGATTGTCTCCCTTTAAGTATTAGCTCATTTAGATTGTCGTTATCTAGCACTAAAATATAACTATGTATAATTATTTTAAACCCTATAAAAACTATTTCTGGGAGTGGCAGGCTGCAAACTCAGAGACTCCTAGTCATACTAATTATGTTAGTGCCATCCCTAATGGGCAAACCATTGCTTATTTTGATTCAATTTTAAATGATTTAGAGGATTTGGTAATACAAGGAATCCCGCCATTTGGGAGCTTTTTATTAGTTTTAATTGCTAGTAGTAATACTATTCAAGACGCTACTTTTAGCAAGTTTAAAACCGATTTAATTACAGAGCATGGACAGTCTAATAAAACAATTACAAATGCTATTATAATTTTAGATTATATCTGGGATTTACCTGAACACTATAAAACTGGGGAAAACAAAACACAATTATTTCAAAATTTATTTAAAAACTGTCATAACAGATTAAGTAAAAATAAATCTAGATTGTTACTAGATAATACAAGAAAAGGACACTCTCATTACATGATGCAGCAAACAAGAGAGGCTGTAACTTATAAAACTGTAGAGGAAGACTTTAGAATTATCGCTTTGCTTGTAAGACGTTTTAAGTCTCCTCAAGATATTATTAATACCATTAATAACGTACCAGTAAATAATGAACTTGTAGAGACTATAACAATAGAAAAACGTTTATCTCCAGAAGTTGAAACCAATAAGAATCTAGTAGACCAATTAATAGAACATAAAGACACATACCAAATAGGAAGTTTAATAAAACGAATTTGGTCTGGGTTAAATATACCAATGCATAATAGTTTACCAAGCAATCAACCTTTAGGTGGTGTTTCGGACATTACCAATAAAGGAGATTTTAGTAGATTATTAATTTCTGAATTTGCTCACGACGATGATACGTTTATGTCTAGAATAGCAAATAACGAAGCTTTATATATAGAAAGAGAAACGCCTCCAGAGCATAATACTAAAGAGCGTATTTTTTTAATTGATGCTTCTTTAAAAAATTGGGGCATTCCCAAATTACTCTCTTTTGCTACAGCAATAGCTATTGCTACGCATCCTAAATCGGATTTTTCGTATCGTGTTTATAGTATTGGAGACCATTATAAAGAAGCATTTATAGGCTCCACATTACAAGTTATAGAGAGTCAACATTTTTTATCGGGTACTTTACATTGTGCCAATGGGCTTCAATCGTTTCTAGATGAGCATACCGAAATAAACGCACAGGAAGTTTTTTTACTTACCGAAGAAGACAGCTTAAATAATAGTAGTTTACAAAATGTAATTTACACTAATTACAATACTATTAACTACATTATTACGACTAAAACAGATGGTGCTATTAATTTTTATAAACATCAAAATAAAAACAGAAAACATTTTCAGCACATTGTATTACCTTATCAAGAAATATGGGAATCTCAGAAACCAAAACCTAAGCTTCAGCAACCTATAAGAAGTAACGATTTACAATTAGATCACATCTTATTAGAACCAATAGATAAGTCGAACGCTGTTGTTATTCCGTATAAAAATGAAGTATATATTATTCAAAACTCTAATCTCTATAATTTAACTTCTAAAGGCATCAATAAAGGGCTTCAACTAGTGTATGAAAGGTTTCCATATAATTATAATTACCGTTATACGATTAAAACTAATGAAAAAAAAGAACGCCTTTTAGTTTCTTTTTCTAATAGAATGCGCCAAACGCAAACATTAAACCTTAGTACTAAAGAGCTTAAAGCAAAACGTATATATAATAAAGCTTTTGATAATAATCCGGCTATTTTATATACTTCCGAAAACAATATTATTTTAACTAACAAAACCGATTTTTGGTCTATTGCAGACGATTCTAAATTATATAAACTAAATGGAGGCGCTTCTTATCATGAATCCTTATTAAAGCATCAAGAAGCTATTTCTAATTTTAGGAGACAGCTTAGAGTAGACAAAATTAATTATAACATTCTTAAAAATGTAAGCGGTATTACTATAGAGTATCAAGACTCCGAATACTTCTTTATAGAACTTTCTGGGTTTACATTAGAAGACTCAAATTTACTAGCTAAGAACAAATCTTCATATTACTATCGTACTTTCGAAAACTCAATACCGTTTAAAGCCAAAACAACACTCTATTTAAAACGAATTAGTGGCAACCCATTAAGTCTTATTAAACTCTTAAAAGTGAAGTTAAATATTTCTTTGCAGGACGCTCAAAAATTAGTTGCTAATGCGCCATCTATACTTGTAAGTGATTATAGTATTGAAAATGCTGAAACACTCAAACAAGAAATAGAAACTCTAGAGGCTATATGTTATATTAAAACAGATTATTTTGAAACTACAGATGGTAGTACGATACATGTAAAAAACGGGCAATTTATTTTTAAAAGCAGCCTAGCTACTATTCCTATGTTTTATATAACAGCCGTTTTAAATTTTAAAATTGCAATGGCTACGCATAGCGAATTTGCAGGGAATAGTTATTTTTTACCCGTAAATAATAAGCTAACAACAATTAGCTTGGATAGCTTTAAAACTAAATATATTAATCCATTTATAAGCCATATTATTACACATGAAGGTTAATATTACCCCAACTAAATCTAACACTTATTCCTTAAAAGGGATTATTATAAAAGGGCATACTCCTAACCTATGGCTTAATGCTTTGCAATTTTTAAATGTAGATTTAGTCCAAACGCCTATCTACGCTATTGCAAGTGCTAATGCAAATGAGCTGTATGGTTGCTTTGTTATGTTATCTACATTTAATGAGAGTGTAAAGCAGCTAAACGTTATTCTCTTTCAATCTATTCATGATTATATATACATCCCTGAATTCTCTAAAATAAGCCCGAAGCTTTCAAAAAAGGAAGCCGAATCTGTTTTTAATCATCCTCATATATTTCATCCAGATTTTGGTTGGGTTACATTAAACGAGCCTATTTTGTGGAATAACATATTGCAATTAGAGCAACCACAACATATAAATATTACTAAACCAGCAAAAACAATATACAGTCCACAAACTATTAAAAGCTTTCAATTAATTGCTGATGAAGAAATCGATATTATAAAAGCATTAGACTTAAAAGTTGAACCTCCAAAAAAAGAAACGCTAAATGGTTTTGACAAAGCCAAATTAAAGCTTTTTAAAACACTTTTTACATCTAAACAAAACAGTAAAGGCGGTTTTGATGTTGAGGGCAAAGGGTTATTTAAATGGCTTAATACCTCAGCTAATAGAAGCCACTCTACTAAATCCAAATGGAAAAAAGATTTCGAAAAGCTATTACTTAAAAATCAAAAAGAAACAGACAAACTACTTTCGCTATTTAAAAGCAATCCAAACTTAGCACTGTCTAGGGCACTACCTTTGGATATGCTAGGCACTTCTAGAGATGATGGTGGTGGCGTTTTTAAAGTATTTGGTTCTAAAAAAGGTGGAGGCAATTCTTTTTCTAAATTAATTTCTAAACTAGTAAAATGGGGTCTATTTTTTATAGTAGCACTTCTTGCCATAAAACTATTTAGCGGAATTACTAATAGTAGTCTATTGGGCTTGTTTACAACGCTTTTAAAAGTCATCGTTTTTACATTGGTAATTATTATAATCTTAGCTATTATTAATAGCTTTAATAGAAATACTAAAGGTGCTGACAATTCTGCTACCATAGATTCTGAACGCATGGAAGCTTTAAGGAAAGAGTATGAAAAGCTTGCAGATGAAGCTATTAAAAACAAGGATTACAAAAAAGCAGCATCTATTTATATAAAACTATTAAAAAACCACTTTAAAGCGGCTACAATTCTAGAAGAAGGAAAGTACTATCAAGAAGCAGCTCTTATACATTTAAAGTTTACTAAAAACAAAGAACTCGCTGCAAAAACTTATGAAAATGGGAAATTTTACAACAAAGCTATCCCCCTTTACACCGAACTTAATCGAAATGAAAAAGTTGGTGATTTATATAAGCTTACTAATAATAAAATGGAAGCAGATAAGCATTACCAAATTGTAATAGATAACTATTTAAAACAATCACAATACGTAAAAGCTTCTTTAGTTTACAAATATAAAATTGAAGATACTACTAAAGCTCAAGCACCTTTACTTAAAGGTTGGCGAGAAAATAATGATGCGTATAATTGTTTAAATAATTACTTTGGAAACTTCTCTAATGAAAAACTATTAAAACAAGGAATCCATTCTATCTATAAAGAAGAAACTAATAGTGCTAACATTAATACTTTTTTAAAAGCTTTAAAGCACGAATACACAAAGCATGAAACGCTTAAAGATTATGCACAACATATAGCTTTCGATGCTGTTGCAAATTACATTAAAGACAATCCTAGTATTGCCTTTGCTTTAAGCAGTTTTAATCCAGACAATAGTTTATTAAATACAGATACAAGTAAATTTGTAAAACAAGAAAAGAAAAAAAGAAGACAATAAAAAAAGTCTACACTTTTGTGTAGACTTTTTAAGTTTTAGTGGGGAGAGCAGGATTCGAACCTGCGAAGACATAGTCAGCAGATTTACAGTCTGCCCTCGTTGGCCGCTTGAGTATCTCCCCAAAACCGGATGCAAATATAACTTAGTTTTATAAGTGTACAAAATAAAAATAGCACCTTTTTTTAATAAAATTAAATACTTATTGATAATGAATTACTTAAAAACAAAAAAAAGAGTCTTTAAATAAAAGACTCTTTTCATTTTTACAAATATTAATCTCTTATAAGCTATAAATAACTCTAAAGGTTAAAAATCTAGGCTGAATAAAGTATTCTGTTGCACTTACAGAAAAAGCACCTACACTTGTATTATTTTGTGCTTTAGTGTTTAATAAGTTTGTCGCTTTTAGCTCGTACTCAAACTTACTATCTTCATTTTTTCTGTATGCTAAAGAGGCATTCCAAAACTCGTAAGTATTAATAGAAGTCTCTTCGTTTCTATAATCGTTAAACGTGTAATCTGTTTTAAATGTTAATGTTTTAAATAATAGTGCATCGAAATTTACTGAAGGTGAATGTGTAAAAAACTTAGAACTTGATGTTCCTTGATTATTATCGTTTATAGTATAACCATATCTAATATCGAAATTTGGCGCCTTTCTAAAGTTAGAACTAAACTCCAATCTGTACGATTGCGTAAAGTTTTCATTACTAGACACTCTATTATTAATTAACTGATTAAATTTAGAATAGTTAAAGTTACCATTTATAGACGCTTTTATTTTACCAAATGTACGTTGGAAACGTCCAAAAGCATTAAAGCTTTCATCTGCAAAATCTGAATTTATAGATGAACTCACATTAACAACACTTCCTGGCTGGAATAAAGAGGTGTTTCTAATTCTATCTATGTTTTTAGTGTAGGATAGTCTACCAAATACATTAGTATAGTTAAATAAATTAAAACTAAAATAGTTTAAACTAATGTTATGAGCCAAAGCACTTTCTAAATTAGGGTTTCCAGAATATAACGAGTTATAATTATTTAATACCAACCCTCTTGCTAAATTAGTTACGTCTGTAAACTGTGTTTGCATACGGTAATTAAACTGTATTGTTTCGCTCTTTTTAAGTTGTATTAACATATTAAAGTCTGGTAATACTCTAAAGAAATTATCTTTTACCTCTGTTCCGAATTGGTTATTAACTGCACTGTATGTATGTGCTGAAACTCCTGGAGTAAATGTAAAAATTCCTGTTTTAAAACGGTAGTGTGCTCCTAAATAAACATCGCTAAATGTGTATTCTGTATTATTGATATCTAAACCATCATTTGCTACTGGTGTTGGATCAAACTGTGTACCATCATCTAAAAATTGAAAAATTCCTGTATTAAATTTTTGTTTACTATAAATAGTTCCTAAGGTAAAGTTGATATTACTTTTTGGTGTTAATACATTCCAATAATCTAGCTTAGCATCTACTTGATTAGATTTTACACGTTTTTCTTGTGCTATGTTATAGTTAGATTGATCTTCGTCTAAACCTAAACCTGCTGCTGTAACTCCATAGTTAGTTTTATCTTCTAAAATGGCATTATAGAATGGGTCTTCGTCCGAAATTTTATGCAATCCTTCAAAAGCAAAAATATTATTATCATTTAATGTATAATAATAGTTTAAGCTTTGGTTTAAACTAAATGGTTTTGCTGTTTCAATTTGATCTATGTTTCCTATTACTGAGGATAAAAAGTTTTGATTTTGGGTTTCTTTAGATAGTTTTCCTAAAATATCATAGTCTAATTGATTATTTGCATTTGGTTGATATCTTGCATTAAGTTTTACTAACCCTTGGTCGCTGCTCTGCCTTGTATTACTTGCCGTATTTTCATCAGGAATGTTTAAATCTGAATCTGTATACTCTACATTTCTATTTTCTTGAAGTCTTGTTCTACTACTTGTAAATATAGCAAAACCACCTACATCTAATGCTTTGTTAGGAGAGACATTAAAGTTAGCTGCTCCAAATTTGGTATTAATATCTTTTGCTCTGTTATTTTGAAGGCTTGCAAAATTTAAACTACTGTTTCCTATATTAATATTAGTGCCACTACTTTGGCTAGGTGCTCTAAAACCACCGCTAAAATTAAAGAAATCTCTACGTGTAAAGGCTAGTTCTCCAATATTATTTAAGTCTCCTATAAAGTTGATACTTTTCTCTGGGCTATAATAGAATAACTTTGGTTGCGCTATATATAGTTCATTATCTTCAGATTTCCCTCCTCCAACTGTAACATCTCCAAACCAAAAGTTCTTTTTACCTTCTTTTAATTTTATATTTATTGCAACATTATCTTGGTTATTTTGTACACCTTTTAATTGCCCTACTTCAGAAAAATTCTTTAAAACCTGTACTTTGTCTACAGCATTTGCGGGTATATTTTTTGTTGCTAATTTAGAGTCTCCATCAAAAAACTCTTTACCTTCTACTAAAACTTTAGAGACGACCTTACCTTCTACTTCTATTTGTCCATCTGTATTTATTTCGACGCCTGGTAATTTTTCTAATACGTCTTCTAGTTTTCGCTCTGTTCCATTTTTAAAGGAATCTGCATTATATACTAAAGTATCGCCTTTAATAGTTACAGGCATTTCGTACGTTAATTCTATCTCATCTAGTGTTGTATCGTTTTGTAAAATAAAATTCTTATCTATAGCTGCCTCTTTAGTTTCTATTAATTCTTCTTTAGTTTTCATACCAATATAACTTATCTGTAGTTTGTATTTGGTATTTTTCTCTAACGACAATTTATATTTCCCCTGTTCGTTAGTAATGCCATAAGAGTCTAGAATATTTGTTGTTTGGTTTATTGCAACAACATTGGCTAACTCTAAAGGTTCTCCAATACTATCTTTTACTACACCTTCAAGCCTAACCTGGGCAATAGTTGTGCTAGTCGCTATTAAAAGCAACACTAAAATAATTTTTTTCATCTATATAAATTGGTTTGTTTTTTAGTAATAAAAAGAAAATTATTAGCGATGTCTCCCTCCTTTGCCACGGTTTCTACCACCGTACATTTCTCGCATTTCTTCCATTTTTTTCTTAATAATATCGTTGTATTCTTTTTTTGTTACTTCTTTCCCTTTAGTTGGTTTTTTAATTTCAGATTTCTCTGCTGGATTCATTACTATTTTAGAACACAATAAGGTTGTACGCCCTGCATTAACTTCTAATATTAAACCTGGAAGCCCCCAATACTCACCTGGACCTTGATTTACTGGAATTTGCATAGTGTACCAAGCTGTTACTTCTATTTCTTTAGGCACTTCTATTTCAGACATAAAATCTTTAGTTTTATTCTCTGCATCTGTAGTTGTTCCAGCTGTTTTCTCTGTCTTTTCTGTAACTGCTTTATCGTCCTCTTTTATAGTGTTGTCTTTAGCTTTCTCCATGCTTCCACTAGCTGCTACACTTCTATTTCCTTTTTTCTCTGCCTTATCCTTTTCGTCTTTCTTGTCTTCATCTTTTTTACGCTTTCTACGCATATTCATAAAATCCATTTCATCTACCTTTTTCATAGCAGTAGCTTTCATACACATGTACTGACCAATTTGCTTAGTCTCTCCTGTCATTTTCCATTCTAATTTTTGTAAGTCTTCTTTAATTAAAAATTGCTTTCCAAAAAACTCTTGATCTTGCAAAAACTGATTGTCTTTTACATTTTTATATTGTGCTCCTGCAGTAAAACTCCCCATCATTCTTCCAAACCCTCCTCTACCTCCTGGGGCTGCTAATTTCTCTTCTTCTTTATATAGAGACTCAGTTTTGTTAAAGGTTAAAATGAATGTTTTTTCAAACATGCTCTTCATTCTTTCCATTATCATTTTTTTACGCTCTGGGCTCATTTTTCGCCCTCCCCAACCATCTAAATCCATTGTTGTTTTAGATTGGTATGTTGCTATGCCTTGAAAACTATCTTGTGCGTATGTAAATGTTGATGCAAAAAGTGCTAAACAAGCAATTAGCGTTTTGGTAGATTTAAATCTCATTGTATTAAGTATTAGATTGAGTCTTAGTTTCTTATTTCTTCAAAAATACGATTATATAATAACCGTTAGACTCTTTTAGACTTAATATGTTACAGAGCGTTTAATTTTAATACGTTAAAATATTCTTAATTTTTTAAGAAATGTATTTGCTAGCCTCCAATACTAATGCTAAAATTATTTCCATCTCTATCTTTTCTTGAGAACTGTTCGTTCATTTCTTTAATTTTTTTATCTATAATAGCATCGTACTTTTCCTGTGTTATTTCTTTACCTTTTTTAGGCTCTACAATCTCTATTTTCTTTTTAGGGTTTAGCACTATTTTACTACAAATTAAAGTCTCTCTTCCATTATTAACTTCTAAGATTAAGCCTGGCAAACCATAGTAATTTCCTGGTCCGTTATTTACTGGTATTTGGGTTGTATACCATGCTGTTGTTATATATTCTTCCATTTCTGGAGCTTCGTTTTCATCTTCTTTTTCGCTTTCATTTCCATTAAAACTAAAGCTTGTTTTTATAACTTCTCTTTCTCTTTTTAAGGTTGCTTTATAACATGTGTATTCTCCAATATTTTTAGTTTCTCCTGTTAATTTCCAATCGAACGTTTTTAATGAGTCTTTTATTAAAAAAAGCTTACTAAACGATTCATTTTGGTTAACAAAACGTTTTTCCTTTGTGTTTTTATACAATACGTCAGACCCACCAGTATTAATCATAACAACTTGCATCCCTGATGGCTGAGGCGCACTTAATTGCTCATCTTCTTTATATATTGAAGCTTCTTTATTAAAGGTTAATATGTAAGTTTTCTCAAACTGTTTTTTAAGTTGAGCCATTACCATCTCTTTCATTCCAGAATCTACTTGTGTGCTATCTAATTTAATATCTAACTTTCTATGCGATTTGTAAGTGGCTACTCCTTGAAAATCTTGAGCTAAAAGAGTACCGGATAGTAATACTGTAAATATTATTAATACTGTTTGTTTCATTGTTTTTATTATTTAATTATTATTACACTACAAAGGTGTCAATATTAGCTTATGTTTTTAGTTAACCAGTGTTAACGTGTGTTAAGCATCTGGTTTTCTTTACTTTTAACACTTACTTTTGACCTATGAATAGTAAAAAACTAAAATGGATTCTGTATGTAATATTATTTGTTATTGCTGGTACAATAAGTATTCAGGTGTATTGGAACTACAAAAACTACTTAACAAATAAACAACAGCTTATTAATGATGTACAAGTAAGCTTGGACAATGCTGTAGATGGATATTTTGAAAACTTGGCAAAACAACAAACACGCCATTTTTTCTCGCGTAACAGTATCTACTCTAGCGGTCCTATATATAACTACTCTTCTTTAGATGTATTAATTAATGAATTAGAAAACACAAACTTAGATTCTGTAGCCTCCCTAAATGTTAACGAAAGTATACAGGTTTATAAAACTAAGCATAACGATTCCATTTTTACAAAAATTAGGCATGGCCATTTTAACCCTTTTGAAAAAGACTCTCTTTGGAGTAATGTTCAAGATTCATTAAATAATAAATTTGAAGAATTAACATCTAAAGTTGTTATTTCTATTACTAGTGATTCTTTACAATTAAAAAATATAGATTCGTTGTTAAAAATAGAGTTTCAACGTAAAAATTTAAACTTAAATTATGGATTGAGTTTTAAATCTCCAGTTAGTAGCACACAGTTTTTTAACACCAATGCTATAGATTCTTCTGCCTTAAAAACGACTTCAAAATCTATGTTTTTACCAGAATATAGTAACCTAAGTGTTTATTTTAGTAATGAAACAAAAATCATTTTAAAACGTATTCTTTCTGGTATTTTAATTTCTATTTTACTTGTTCTTGCGGTTATTAGCTGCTTAATATATATGTTAAAAATTATTAGGCATCAAAAAGAACTTGCCGAAGTAAAAAACGATCTTATAAGTAATATTACGCATGAGTTTAAAACGCCAATAGCGACTATTAGTGTTGCCCTAGAGGGTATTAAAAACTTTAATGTAATAGATGACAAGGCTAAAACAAAATCATATTTAAACTTATCTACCAACCAACTTTCTAAGCTAACACTTATGGTAGAAAAATTGTTAGAGACCGCTTCTTTAGATAGTGATAGTTTAGAATTAAAAAAAGAGAGTGTAGATATTGTAAATGTATTACAATTAATAGTAGATAAACATAAAATACAGGTAAAAGATAAGACTATTAACTTTAAAACCTCATCAAAAATTATACTAACTAATGTAGACCTTTTTCATTTTGAAAATGCTATTAATAATATCATTGATAACGCTATTAAGTATGGAGGCAATATAATTTCTGCAACACTTATTGAAAAAGAAAATACTATAGATATATTAATTAGTGATAATGGTAATACATTAACTCAAGCTAATGTAAATCAGATTTTCGAAAAGTTTTACCGTGTACCTAAAGGTAATACGCATGATATTAAGGGCTTTGGAATTGGGCTATACTATACTAAAAAAATTATTGAAAAACATGAAGGTACAATTTCTGTTATTCTAAAAAACAATACCACTTTTAAAATAGTCATCCCTAAAATTTAAATGCAGCAATTTTCATTATTATGAATACACAACAAAAAACAACCATATTATTAGCTGAGGACGAACCAGCTTTAGGGCAGATCATTAAAGAAAGTTTAGAGACTAGGCATTTTAATGTATTGCTCTGTGAGGATGGAGAAAAGGCACTTACCACGTATAAAAATGAACAGCCAGAATTACTTGTTCTAGATGTTATGATGCCCAAAAAAGATGGGTTTACACTTGCTAAAGATGTAAGAGCTATAGATAACAGTATTCCTATTATTTTTTTAACCGCAAAATCGCAAACACAAGATGTTGTAGAAGGTTTTACCATTGGTGGTAACGATTACTTAAAAAAACCTTTTAGTATGGAAGAGTTAATTGTACGTATAAATAATTTATTGCAACGAACAACTATTCAAAAAACATCTGAAATACTTAAAATAAGCGATTATACTTTCGATTTCCCGAAACAAACCCTACAGTATAAAGCCGAAACCGTAAACCAATTAACGCACAGGGAAGCTCATTTACTATTTCATTTAATAAAAAATAAAAATCAGGTATTAGATCGTTCTCTTATATTAACTAAGCTTTGGGGAAACGATGATTTTTTTAGTGCTAGAAGTATGGATGTATTTATTAGCAAGCTTAGAAAAAAGCTAAAACAAGACGATACGATACAAATAATTAACGTGCGCGGGTTTGGTTACAAATTAGTGTATTAAAATTGGTTTAGTTTTTGTAATTTGCTTTACAATGAAAATTACATACTACCTATTACTGTTTGTCTCTTATTTTGCTATTGGCCAAGAGACACTAACTACAACAATACTAGATAAAACTCCGTTTAACGGAGACAATGTTGTTAGTATAGATAATTTTAAAACGTTGTTTTATACTAAAGACAATACATTTATTGCACAAAAAGCACAAGGAAACTTAAAATACAGCAACATACAATTAGGGACGATTACTACTGTAAACACATTTAATCCTTTAAAAATAAATATTTTCTATAAGGCTTTTAATACTGTTATTATACTAGATAATAGATTAGCCGAAATTTATAGATTAGATTTTAATACTGTTATGCCTTATAAAAACGTTTCTCATGTTTCTACTGGAAGCGATAATACTTTATGGTTATTTAATCAAGACTTACAAATTTTAGAGTTATTCGATTATAAAATTAACAAAACAAGGGCTGTAACATTGCCTGTAAAAAGTAAAGTGCTAGATATGGTAAGTAATTATAATAATTGCTGGCTACTTACAGAAAACTATTTGTATGCTTATAATTACTTTGGTAGTTTACTTTATAAAATAGAGAATAAAGGGTTTACTGCTCTAAAAGAAAACAATGACAATTTAATTTTACAAAAAGAAAACGCGTTATTTTATCTTAATAAAGAGACGAATACTATTAACCCTATTGCAATTCCTAATTTATTAATAAAACAGTTTTTTGTAACCAACGAAATCCTGTATATTTACGCCGATGAATTTCTTCATCGTTACCAACTAAAAAAGAAATAAATATGCACGTTGCCATTGCCGGAAACATAGGAGCA
>NZ_JBSHNS010000378.1:0-7909 GCF_053601635.1 Pontimicrobium sp. MEBiC01747 | reverse complement strand
ATCTAAACCCATTATTATATGTCTAATTTAACTCCAGGAATGTCCGAAACACAAAATGCTGTAGATTTTATTAATACAGAAGTGTTAGGCCAAGATGTAAACCCCAAAGTAGGTTCCAGCGCCACCATGATTGACCAATCTGTTGGCATGATGGTGCAAGATTTACAAGTGTTTTTAAAAGGTTTTGAGCAAATAAGTTTAGTTGCCCTTACCAAATTAGCAAACAACTTTTTAACCTACGGTACTTATTACAATCCTGCTAATCTTGTTCCAAAACCTCAAGATTCATCTCGCCATGTAAAATCTACCTCAGAAGCACCAGAAGCAAACGCTCAATTTGTAGCAACCCCTAACGAAACAGATGGCAAAGAAGTACTTCATAGCTTGTTTAAAATGGTTACCGAGTACGGTGAAGCAAAATCTAAAATAAGTGCATTAATGCATAATCCAGATGCGTCAAAGCCTTTAGATGAAATATATAGCAAAACGCCTTTTAAACCAACTTCTACGGCTCCCAATACAAAGCCAGAAACAACTACGGCACAAAATACTGAAACCAGTCAATATGAAGATGTTGAGATACCTAAGCCAGATGATAAACCTGAACAAAAACAAACAAATACTAAAGAAAAAACCTATTGGTTTTCACGAAAAAAATAATACGCTATGAGTTATTCTACAGATCTTAAACCAGCCAAAATATTAAACCAACTTCCTTTAGAGGATTTAGCAAATAGATTGTACTTAAAACGAGATGATGATACAGCCTATTATAGTTTTAAAAACACCGATAATAATACTAACAGATATGTTTTTACGCAAGAAACTGCCAATATTAATATAAAACCGACTATTAGAAATGTTCAGGTTATTAATAAAAATAAAAAATACAACACCTATGATTCTTTTGTTATTGAATCGCAAAACGGAAGTACTGGTATTGTAGTAGTTATGATAAAAAAAGAAGATTCTAAAAACTTTTTTTGCAACGTTAGAATTCTGCCTTTAAACACCTTAAATGATATCGCAGAAACTAATGTAGATTCAAAATTATTAACGGTAAACATTGGAAATGTTGATGTGCTCTTAAAAATGGATATTACAATAACGCCTTCTAATACAGGAGAAGCATTATACTTAACTCATGATGTTAATACTGGTAACATTTCTCAATTTATAAATGAAGATCAGATTTTACAATTAACTAAAGATTTAGAATATAATGGTGCAAAAATTTCTGCTCATTTCTGCCAAGAAGTCTTAGACATTGTATTGGATGATAATTCTAAAACAGACGAAAATTCATTATTAGAAGACAACTATATTTTAAGTCTCCCTTCTGGAGCGTTAAAAAAATTACTCACTGCAATAACAACAATAGCTGAAGTTTCTCAAGAGATTGTAGGAATAGATGTTATAAAAAACATTAATAAAGATTGGCAAAACGCAAGTGCTTTTGTAGGCTATATGCTATAACACTATAATAGTTTTAACAAGTAAAAAGAATTAAAATGAAAAGCAAAAAAGGAGATAAAACTTGTAAAAAATGTGGCCAAATTATTTTAGATAAAGAACCTTCTATTGCACCGTTAGCTTTAACAGCAGATCAAGAAGATGAAATTATAGAAAATATAACAAAAAAAGCTATTAAAGCCACAATGACAAAACTTAAACCATTGTTAGATAAACTTGAAGAAGCTGCCAAACAACAGGCGCAGGAACGTGCTGCTAGCCAAAATAATACAACCGATACTTTAAGCTACCAAGAACAAATACAAAATATTCAAAATGCAGCTAAAGAAAGGATACAATTACAAGAATTGAAAATTAGTAAACGAATGCAAAATCTACAGTCTAAAATTGTAAAACGCGGATAGCACAAATAAGTCATTTCTAATACAAATCTATTTCTAATAACAATAAATATAACTATGGATACTACAAATCAAGATATAAATAACAGCAATTTAGGATTTTCTACGGCAACTGCTAATGGAAATACCGCTCAAACCAATGTACATTCATTAGGAATACTATTTGAACAGTCTATTAACCAGCAACAAAATCATTTTCAAACTGCTATTAGCACTTCAACAATGGATATAAAGAAGATTTTAAATATAAAAAAAGGAAAGCAAAATCGTATTGAAAAGATAAAACGTCATCGTTTTTTCAATCTCTAACTTAAATATAAATAGAGTATTAATTAATAAAACCAGAAAATTATGTCACAACACGTAAACTCGCAAATTACAGATGCAGTAACACAAACCAACGTACAAGTCGTAGCAGACGCCCCTGCAATGGCTTTGGGTAATGTTTACCAATCGGCCGCACACTCAACAGGATTAATGTTTGAAAACGCAGTTAATGCACAAAGCCAACAAAACATTTTAGCGCAAACCTCAACCACACAAGGCGTTATGCAAATTTATAGTTTCGATACAATTGCCGATGCAATTTCTATCTCTACTATGCTAAATGCATCATAAGCTAGTACCATTTAATTTTACTACTTATCGCAATTAATTCAAAATTGGAAAATCCAATTCATTTATTTTAACCAGAGAACTTTTTAGCGTTCTCAAAACAACTATTTATCATGTCACAAACAGTAAACGGACAAATTACAGATGCAGTTACACAAACTAATGTAAAAGTGGTTGCTGAAGCTCCAGCAATAGCTTTAGGTAATGTCTACCAATCGGCTGCACATTCTACAGGATTAATGTTTGAAAATGCAGTTAATGCACAAAGCCAACAAAACATTTTGGCACAAACAGCAACGACACAAGGTGTTATGCAAATTTATAGCTTCGATACAATTGCCGATGCAATTTCTATCTCTACTATGCTAAACGCATCATAGAAAAGCTATTGATAATATTATTATCGCAATTAATTTAAAATTGGAAAATCCAATTCATTCAATTTCTAACCAGAGAATCTCTAGTATTCTCAAAAACAACAATTTATTATGTCACAAACAGTAAACGGACAAATTACAGATGCAGTAACTCAATCTAATGTAAAAGTGGTTGCAGAAGCTCCAGCAATGGCTCTTGGTAACGTATACCAATCGGCTGCACATTCTACAGGATTAATGTTTGAAAACGCAGTTAATGCACAAAGCCAACAAAATATTTTGGCACAAACAGCAACAACGCAAGGTGTTATGCAAATTTATAGCATAGATACCGTTTCGGATGCTATTGCAATTTCAAAAATGTTAAACGCTTAATTGTTTTTAAATTGGATTAAGCAAGTAATTCAGCGGGGAAATAGGGGTGTATTTCTTCGCTGAATTTTAAACTTATCGCTAACTAAATCAAAATACTTATGTTTCAATTTTTACTAGAGCTTAGAGCTCAATATAACTACTATAGAGCTGGAGGAAACGGTATGCTTAGAATGCAACAATTTCGCAATCATTTATCTAACTATACAATAGATTACGATAATCATTACTATACAAACACAATAGATTTAGGAGAAATAAGTGAAGAAAATAATGCTTTAACGCTATATAGACAAAGTGCTTACGGTAGAATTGGCCAATCTGTTCCTGGAGCTATTTTAGGAGGAGATCGTCGTTTTTTTGGAAACAGAATAAGTGGGCAAACTGTTAATGCTTCTTTTGGTGGTCCAGTTAGAACTATAAATAATGACGAAAATTTAGAGATGTTAAACATAGCGCTACCAGGACATGTGTTTGGCGGTACTGTACGTATTTTATATTATAATGAAAATGGCAGAGTCTATAGAAGAATTACAGGTGAAGGAAGAGGCAATTTTTCTAGATTTAATAACCATGTAGGCCAATTTGTTTTTACATATTTTATTTAAAAAAGAATCCTCTATTCTCTATTAGTTTAACAAAATCATTTCTTCTGGGTTTATAATATTATTTTGTACTGCATAAATAACCAAGCCTGTTGTATTTTTAACTCCAGTTTTTATAAACAAATTACTTTTATGTGTTTCTACTGTTTTAGAAGAAATAAATAATTTATCAGCTATTTCTCTTGTTGTTAGTTGTTGACATAGTAATTTTAATATATCAAGCTCTCTACTTGTTAAACGATCTACATTTTGATTACGAAATTCTGGTAGTTTATTAGACAATTGCTTTCTCATAACATCTACTTGCTCTTCAGAAAAATAATGCCCTTTGTTGTATACTGTTTCTATAACTTTTATTAATTCTTCTTGGTCTGTTTCTTTTGGTAAAAATGCATTAACTCCCAATTTAAGCATCTGCCCCATAAAAGAACGACGATAAAAGCTTGAAAGTACAATAGTTTTTATTGCCTTATCTTCTTTTTTAAGTGCTTCTAAAACATCCAAACCACTCCCATCTTTCATTCTTAAATCTAGAATAACAACATCTATATTTATTTTTTTTTCTCTTATACCATTTAAAAATTTATTTCCTGTGGATGCTGTAAGTACAACTTCTGTATTTATATTATTATCTATATAATTTTTTAAAAGTTGTACAAACAATAAATCATCATCAACAATAGCCAGTTGTATTTTAGTATTCATTTTTACTTATATTTTTAATTTGTGGAACACAGATAATAAAACGTGTATAATATCCGGACCGCGTTTTAAACTTGTACGTCCCATTTATATGTCCTGCTCTAATTTCAATATTTTTATGTCCTATTCCTTTTTTATGACTATCGGTTATAAGACCACGCCCATTATCTTCTACTATTAGCACTACAGATTTTGCAGAGCTACGTAATACTATTTTTAGTTCTGTAGCTTCTGCGTGTTTTAATGTATTTGTTATTAGCTCCTGAAAAATTCTAAAAAGGTTTAATTTTATAGTATTAGAGGTTGTTGTATGGTTTTTTAATGTGTATTTGCAATACTGTATAGTTATTATGTTTGTTATCTGCTCTAAATAGTCTTCTATTAGGTCTGTAAGGGCAACAACATTTAACTCTACTGGTGTTAAATTATGAGACAATTCTCTTACTACTTGCATAGATTTTTTAAGATTACGTTTTAGTGATGTAATGTTGCCTTCAAATAAGTTAAGGTGCAAAAGGTTTAAACGGCTTACAACATTATCGTGCAATTCTTCAGACAGCCGTTGTCTATCTAACTCTTGATAACGTGTTACTTTTTTGGTAAACTCTTTTTTGGTTTCTAGAATAGTTTGTACAGAAGATTCTTCTGTAACCTTTATAACTTTTAAATGTCTTTTTATTAAAAATACAATAAGCGTTGCAAATAGACTTAAAATAGCTATTACTATCCATATCCAAACTATTATTGCTTGTTTAGTCCAGTCTTCCATCCAAAATTTATTAATGTTATATAAAAAACTAATAGTAGTACGCCTCTAAAAAGCCAGATGGGTGCAACCCAGCTTAAATGGTTAGCAATTAAAAAATTAAACGTAACCGATATGAGTGCATCGACCGAAAAAAAAAATAAATACAAATATTTAAAGACAAAGCTCCCTTTTCTGCTCTGCCTTCTTTTATTGTTTTAGCAAAATATAGTATTGCAAAACAGCATAGTATACAGTTTATAATAATATTAGAGTACACACTATAACTTTTAGACAACCCTATAATGCAAGCTGTAATAACAAAAAGAATAACTGCAATACTATACAACAGATATTTTATGCTATTATAAAGTTTAAAAAAATGTTTCCCATATATTTCTATTATAAAAACAAACAGTAGTAATTGGCTTATTAAGTAATTTAAATGGTTGTTCGTATTTATTTTAAATAAACGACAAGTAAAATCTGTTACTTCTAGAAATAAACTACTGGCAAGTATAAGAATAATAGGAAGCATGTTTTTAGGTTTAAAGTTTAGCAACTTTATTAAGCCAAACAATAATATTATACATACTATACTTTGTAATAGATAAGATAATACATTATACATTTTCGCTAGCTATTAATAATTGATAATTACTTTTTGGATCTACAAGCGAGAACGGAGGCCTAGGAGACGAGAAATCTTGTCCGCTTCCAAGAATAGTATTTAATGTAAACTCTTTAGTAACTATTATTTCTATCTTATCATTTTCTTCTACTAAATTGCTTGCTTTTAAACCAAAAAAATTAAAACAGTAGTCGCCTGGGCCTAAATTTAAAGCTTCATAATCCTGAAAAGGGGTTTCCATAACTTTAAAAACAGAAACGCCTGCTTCTTTTTGATTTATAAGCCAATCTTTACTTAATAAAGACCATTTAAAACGCCTCACAATTACAGTTTCTAAAGCAAGTTCGTCTCTATCTGATGATGTACTAGATGAGTCTTTTCTAGGAGAAAAAGAGTTATTAAATTTATTTAGAAGACCTCTAGATTCTTTTCCGTTTAGCAAATTATAAGAGAATTTTTTTTCAATAATTGTTCCTTGAAAATTTCTGTTTTTATCATTTTCAGAATCGATAATATAAAATTTAAAATATTGACTATATATATCTAATGCAGCATAGATATGAATGGATGCAGCATTGGTAGCAGTACTCAAAACGGTACTCCATTTTTTTATTTCCGCTTCGGTAATTGTAAAATAATCACCTTGATTAAGGCTTCTTAAAATTGTACTGCCTTTTTCTAGATACTCAACACTTCCTTCTTTACTTCTTTTAAAACCATTTACTAGATTGCTCCATGCTTTAATTTCTTTTTTTACAATTTCTAAATCCATAAATATTAAATATTATTAAAAAATAGAATACGTTTACAACCTTATATTACACAAGGCTTTGTCTTTTTTAATTGTTGATTTGTAATATTTTAACTCTGCAAAAACTAACTATTTGTTTTGCTACAGATTTGTATTTAGGGAAGTACAAAGTTTGTATTAAATAAATAAGTAGCACCTTATTTTTGGTTTTACTTATTTTTTAAGTAAAGTAAGATAATAATTTCTAGTGTTCAAAAAAAACACCAACAGTATAATCAGGTAATTATACTTAATTAAATATTCAAGGAATTTCACTCTTGTTATATCTTATAATTTAAGATTTTGGTATTCCAAATGGGTATAATGTATACCAATCATTCATTAAGGTTTTATAATACTTTTTCATTGTGAGTTTGTTTAACTCACCTGAAAGCGCCATCATATAATTATACAAAATATACCTATGTATAGATTTTGGAGGGGTTTCTTTTATAGACTTATCTATTTCAATTAATCTAGCTTTAGTTATTTCTTTTAACTCAAACATTGTCCCTGAAAAATAGTTTTCTGAGATTATGAAAGAATCTAACCTTAGTTTCAATTCTACTATTTGGCGTATTAACAATCTATCTGGTAAGGTATTCATAAGTGCATCTATAGCTTCAAGGCTTCCACCCCACTTTGGCTGTATTGCTTCTGCATAATGTATATAGGGCCAAACCATATCTGGGTTAATAGCTATTGCTTTTTTATAATACCTTTCCACGGCTTGGTCATTACTATTTCCCATAGAAATCCTTATTAATCTAGAATACACTTCTCCAATAAGTTCAAAATTCTCATTAATAGACGTTAAACATGCTGTAGCTTTTTCTTGATAAAAGAAAAACCCCTCAATTCCTTTCTGTGAAACATCTTTTGCATAGGCATTAGTTCTTGACTTCCATGCAGAATGGCTGTAGTATACCCCTAAAAACAATGCAGTTATAGCTTTGTCTTTTGCTTGCTCTTGCCATTCTATAAAAATAGCTTCGCTTAATGATAATGTAACATGATCTACGGTTTGTGTTAAATTATCTGAGTTTAACTTTTTTATTAGTTTCTCGGCCTCATTAAATGCTTTGGCACTAATTAACGCTCTTATTGTTTCTGCCTCTTGCAAACCTAAAGAATAAATAGGTTTGCCTTTTTTAGTTTTCTTTAATAGGTTTACAGCAATTACTATAATTCCTACTAC
>NZ_JBSHNS010000377.1:0-5164 GCF_053601635.1 Pontimicrobium sp. MEBiC01747 | reverse complement strand
CCGTAGCAGGAAAATCTATTAATGCTATTAGAAGCTTTACAGGAAAAGGCGTATTAGTATGGGGAGCAAGAACTTTAGCAGGAAACGATAACGAATGGCGTTACGTACCAGTAAGACGTTTCTTTAACATGGTAGAAGAATCTGTTAAAAAAGCAACAGAGCAATTTGTTTTCGAGCCAAACGATGCTAACACATGGGTAAGGATAAAAGCAATGATAAACAACTTCTTGACTTTACAATGGAGAGCAGGAGCACTTGCAGGACCAACACCAGAATCTGCATTTTACGTAAACATTGGTCTAGGAGAAACAATGACAGCGCAAGATATTTTAGAAGGAAATATGATTGTAGAGATAGGTATGGCAGCCGTTAGACCAGCAGAGTTTATTGTATTAAAATTCTCTCATAAAATGCAAGAAGCATAATTAACATTATTAAATAATTTAAAAAAGCATATAAATCATGGCAACAGAATATCCAATATCAAAGTTTTATTTTAAAGTAGACTTTGGAGGTGCAGAATTTAACTGTACTGAAGTTTCAGGGTTAGATTTTGAAAACGAACCCATAGAATATAGAGGGGGAGCAGATAGTGAGTTCCACAAAAGAAAGCAAGCAGGGATGTTTAAATACGCAGACATTACCCTTAAAAGAGGAACCTTTGTGGGTAAAACAAAAGAGTTTTATACACAATGGGCTAAAACAGTTTATTTCCAAGAAAATGGAGAGCAATATCGAGGAGACTTAACAATAAGTTTATTAGGAGAAGACGGTAACCCAGTAATGTCTTGGTTAGCATCGGGCGCTTTTATTAAGAAAATACAATCTACAGACCTAAAAGCAGATGCTAACGAAATAGCAATAGAAACAGCAGTATTCTCTGTTAACAAGTTAACAATACTATAATGGCAAAGTATTTTCCACCAGTAGGGTTTTATTTTTCGGTAGAGTTTTCATTAGGAAGCGATGAAAATACTAAGGATAATCAATTTCAATCGGTTTCAGGTCTATCTATAGACTTGGAAACCGAAGAGATTGCCGAAGGTGGAGAGAATAGGTTTAAGCACAAGTTACCAGTTAAAACTAAATATCCAAATTTAGTTTTAAAGCGTGGAATGATAGTGGACTCTAAAGTAATCGATTGGTGCAGAGAAGCACTAGAAAATTACAATTTTGAACCCTTAGATATCATGGTAAACCTTCTAGTTAAAGAAGGAGACATTACCACATCGGCTACAGCAAAACCCTTACGCTCATGGAATATAAAAAATGCGTTTCCAGTAAAATGGAATGTAAGCGATTTTAATGCCGAAGAAAATAAGTTTGTTATTGAAACATTAGAACTATCCTATAACTATTTCGAAATACTATAAACAATGCCAATAGAAATTAAAGAAATGCACATTAAAATTAATGTAGATGAAGGCCCTTCTGGAAGTCCAAAAGGTGGAAAGTCTGATGATAAAAAAAGTACTAAAGCAATAATTGAAGCTTGTATAGAAGGCGTTATGGAAATTTTAGAGCAAGCAAAAGAACGATAAAATGGGGGAAGGAGAATTAAAAAAACTGACAATAAAAGCCTATACAGATGAAAAATTTAATAGTCCAGTAGATGGCGGTGAGTTTACAACTTTAGTAAACCCAGACAAATATGTTGTTGTATACAAGCCAGAGTACGAAGAACAACAAGGGCAAGGCACAAGTACAAAGCAACCTAATTTTCTAAGAATAGCACCACAAGAATTAGATTTCGAGCTGTTATTTGATAGTACAGGTATTATAGATGGAGAACCAAATAAAAAAGATGGCATTATAGATAAAATAGATGCTTTTAAAAAAATTGTTTTCGATTACAGTGGAGAAGAGCATAAACCATACTATTTACAAGTTGGATGGGGAGCATTATTATTTAAAGGATCACTAGTAGATTTAAGTATAGAATTTAAGCTGTTCGCACCAGATGGCACACCAATACGAGCAGTAGCAAAAATTAAAGTACGAGGATCGGTAGACGATAACTTAAGAGCCGCAAGAGAAAATAACCAATCGCCAGACTTAACACACTACAGAGTTGCAAAAGATGGAGATACTTTGCCATTAATGACCCATAGAATTTATGGAGACTCTAAGTACTATTTAGAAGTAGCAAGAGTAAACAACTTAGTAAATTTTAGAAAACTAAAAGCAGGACAAGAATTATTTTTCCCACCATTAACAAAACAATCATAAATGAATAATAGCGGCGTCATACAAACTTCAAAAAGTGCAGACTTAGTTACTTTTAAAATATTAACAGAAGGCGAAGAACTTTCAAAAATATACGAAGTAAAAAGTATTGTAGTAAACAAAGAGGTTAATAGAATCCCAACCGCTAAAATTGTTTTAATAGATGGAAATGCAGCAAAAAGAGATTTCGAATTAAGTAACGAAGAGTTCTTAATTCCTGGTAAAGCTATAGAAATAACAGCAGGTTATCACTCAGACGAAGAAACCATTTTTAAAGGTATCGTAATTAAGCATAATATACGCATTAGAGCTAATGGAGCACAGCTTATAATAGAATGCAAAGACGAAGCAGTAAAGATGACTGTAGGAAGAAAAAGCAACTATTTTTATGATAGTAAAGACAGTGATATTGCAGAAGAATTAATAAGTAATTATGGGCTGTCAAGCTCAGTAGAAGCAACCACTCACACACATGCAGAATTAGTACAATACAATGCATCCGATTGGGATTTTATGGTAGTAAGAGCACAAGCCAATGGAAAATTGTGTTTTGTAGAAGACGGAGAAATTACTATTGCAAAACCAGATGTAGGACAATCGGAAATAGAAACCGTAACCTTTGGCGCTTCACTATTAGATTTCGATGCAGAAATAGATGCAAGACATCAAATACAAAAAGTATCATCCTATGGGTGGAATCATGCAGATCAAGAATTCATAGAAATAGAAGGAAGCGATCCAGCAGTAGCATTAAATGGAAACATATCTAACGATGATTTAAAAAAAGTTATCGGCTTAGAAAATCTAGAATTAAGACACGGCGGAGCAGTTACAGATACCGAATTGCAAGATTGGGCAGATGGTAAATGGCTATTTCAACAGTTAGCGAAAGTAAGAGGAAGAATGAAATTTCAAGGCATTCCAGCAGTAAAACCAAATACAATAATAAAGCTAGAAGGCGTAGGAGATCGTTTTAACGGTAATGTTTACATCACAGGAGTAAGCCATAAAATTATAGATGGAAACTGGTTAGTAGATGCGCAATTTGGTTTAAACCCAGAATGGTACTCCGAAACTTACGAGGTGAGCGCAAAACCAGCATCTGGCTTATTACCAGCAATAAGTGGCTTGCAAATAGGCATAGTGTCTCAATTAGAAGAAGACCCAGATGGAGAAGATCGCATATTAGTACAAATACCAATAATTAATAACGAAGAGCAAGGCATTTGGTGTAGAGTCGCATCATTAGACGCAGGAGAAAATAGAGGCGCCTTTTTTAGACCAGAAATAGAAGATGAGGTTATAATAGGCTTTATAAATCAAGATCCCAATGATGCTGTAGTGCTAGGCATGTTACATAGTAGTGCAAAACCATCGCCTATAACAGCAAGCGATGATAACCATGAAAAAGGATTTGTAACACGAAGTGAAATGAAAGTGCTTTTTGATGACGATAAAAAATCAATAAACATTTCTACACCAGCAGGAAAAGTAATTTCACTAGATGAAGATGCGGGAACCATTGTAATAGAAGACGATAACTCTAATGTAATAACTATAGATGACAGTGGGATAATGCTAGAAAGTGCAGGAGATATAGGTATAAAAGCATCAGGAGATGTAAGTATAGAAGGAACCAACGTAAACATTACAGCAAATGCAGAATTTAAAGCAGAAGGCTCGGCAGGAGCAGAAGTATCAACAAGTGCAATTGCAGTATTAAAAGGATCGCTAGTACAAATTAATTAATAATTATGGGAGCACCAGCAGCAAGAATAACAGATATGCATGTATGTCCAATGGTAACAGGAGTTGTACCCCATGTAGGCGGGCCAATTTTACCAGCAGGAGAACCAACGGTATTAATAGGAGGCTTACCAGCAGCAAGAGTAGGTGACATGGCAACATGCGTTGGGCCACCAGACTCTATAATATTAGGGTCTACAACAGTATTAATAGGAGGAGCACCAGCGGCAAGATTAGGAGATTCTACAGCACATGGAGGCACTATAGTATTAGGAGAACCAACAGTTTTAATAGGATAAAATGGAAAATAAAAAATCGTTTTTAGGAGTAGGATGGAGTTTTCCTCCAGAATTTAAAATGGGGCAGAAAAGTGTGAAGATGATTTCTGACGAAGAAGATATAAAAAGTAGTCTACACATTCTATTAACAACCCGTTTAGGAGAACGTGTAATGTTACCAGAATATGGTTGCAATCTTGAAGAATTATTATTCGAAAATTTAGACCGAACACTAATTACATATATAACAGAGCTTATAAAGACAGCAATACTTTATCACGAACCAAGAATAGATGTAATAAAAATAGACATATCAGAATCCGATCCTTTAGAAGGAAAGTTAATTATTGAAATAGAATATAGAATAAGAGCTACAAATTCGAGAACAAACGTAGTATTCCCGTTCTATAAAGAAGAAGGAACAGATATTAATTAGTAAACTAATATGAGCAATAGCAATAACATAGATAAAGTATTAAAAAGAAGCGGTACAGGGCAAGGGCAGCGATTTATAGACGCGTTAGATCCAAAAACCTTTCAATTGCATGATTTTGATATTGAAGATTGGATTCTATTTGCTTATAATTTTGCAGAAAATATTAATTATTACAACACAAACGATGCCCAAAACCCTTCTGGGAACTGGCAAGGCTTTTTTAATAATTTAAAACTAGAAGATGGTAATGTTCCAGATCGAGAAGACCCTAGGTATTCTGTATTAAAAGAGTCTATATCAAAAACATTATCGCAATATAAAGATGATAAAAATTTAACGCCACATTTAACATTATTTGTTTGCTTTCTACAACTGTTAGAGTTTTCAAAAGAACGCTTTAACGGCATCACAAAAAGACACCTAGACTTTTATTATAAAGAGCTGCTACAAGTCAATAAACTAGCAGCAACACCAGATA
>NZ_JBSHNS010000376.1:0-577 GCF_053601635.1 Pontimicrobium sp. MEBiC01747 | reverse complement strand
TCTGCTGCATCCCAATCGCCTCCTTGTGGAAGTGTTACGTCTGTTGCATCAAACTCACATGGGTTGTTCCAGTCTGTACCATTTGGGCCTGGTGTTCCATCGCCATCTGGGTCTATCTCATCGCCATTTGTTACCCCATCGCCATCGCAATCTGCATCTGCAAATATTGGGTTATTTAAATCTTCGTCGCCTAATGTTCCATCATCTGTACATGGATCATTTGGATCTGGATCGGTTCCATTTGGTGTTCCATCTCCATCACAGTCTGTTAATGGATCCGAAATACATATATCATTATCAATAATCGTTACTGTTCCGCTTGGGTCCGTGTTTGCTGTGTTTCCGCTGGTTACTGTGCCATCGACTGTAAAGGCCGCGTCGGCTTCACCTGTGGCAGCGTTCGAGACTGGAACCACTGCGGCGACACTGGTGCTTCCTGCTGGAATGGTCACGGTTGTTGTTGTTACGGTGTAATCGCTTGTGCCAGCTGTGCCTGTTGTCGTTACAATATCCACTACAACGTCTGTAGCGCTTACGGTATCTATGCTTACTGGAACGGTTACTGTGCCAGCGCCTT
>NZ_JBSHNS010000375.1:0-8476 GCF_053601635.1 Pontimicrobium sp. MEBiC01747 | reverse complement strand
GTACATCGCTGGCTCCAAATTTAGCTGGAGGTTCTTCTGTTTCATCTTCTGCTGGCGCTGCAAATGGATCTGCATTAGGATCCATCATTAACATCACTTCTTTTGTTACTGCTTCATTATTTGGAAATTGACCTTTTGGGTTTAAATTTCCATAATATGTATTTGGGAATGCTAAAAGAATGTGTAAATGTTTTGAATAGTATAAGTAATTTAAGAATACTAAAATCCCTAATATGTGTAGCCACCATGCAGAACGTTCAATAATGTGTAACCCACTTTCTGACACTCCAGAAAAAATTGGCGTAATGTATTGACTTATAATATTTCCTGTACCTAGTTCTTGAAATGTTGTGTCTGTTGCATTCATGACTAGAAAGAGTGTCATTAACACCATTTCGAAATATAGAATAAAGTTTCCATCATTTTTAGGCCAACCTTTCATTTCTGCACTCATAAAACGTTTAAGTTTTACAATATTACGTCTAATCCAAAAAACGACTACTGATACAAATACTAAGGCTGCTAATACTTCAAAACTACCTATTAAAAAACCATAAACAGATTCGGGTAAGACTTTTAACCCAATACGGTGCGTTCCAAATAACCCATCTATTATAATTTCTAGAACTTCAATATTTATAATTATAAAACCAACATATACTACAATATGAAAAAAACCAGCTACAGGGCGTTTCACCATCTTACTTTGCCCTAAAGCAATCATAGCCATGTTTTTCCAACGTTGCGATTTGTTATCGCTAACATCTTTATCTTGCCCTAGTTTTACATTTCTCCACAGTTTTTTTACGTTTCTAGCAAAATAGCCAATGCCAAAAATTAATGCTATTGCAAAAAGTATATTGGGTATATAATTCATAAGTTAATTAGGTTGGTTTACTCTCTTTCGTCTTCAGGTTTAACGTATCCTTTTTTATCTTTTCTTCCAAATACAGAGACATTAATGTAACGTTTTGGATTTAACTTAAAGTCTTGTAATAATTCTTTTAATTGGCCAGAAGCTACTTCTAAGTTATTATATAACTTTTCGTCTTTCATTAATTTTCCTAATGAGCCTTCTCCTTTTTCAATATTTGCCAATACATTATTTACACTTGTCAATGTTTTATCTAAATTATCAACAGTTTTAGATAGTTCTACATCCTTTAAATCATTAGATAATGCTGCAAGATTTTTACTTACTGCATTAAAGTTGTTTATGGTAGCTGTTAAACTATCTTTATTTTTTGTTACTACAGATTTAAATGAGTTTGATAAGGATTTAAAAGATCTTAATGTCTCATTTAATTCTGCTATAGTTGTTTTTAACCCTTTTTCAGAATCATCTACTAGTATATTGTTTAAGTTTACTAAAAGCGTATCTGCAGATTTTAATGTTGTATCTAATCCTGCGCTTAAGTCTGAAAAATTGCTAGAAAGGTTTTTTACTAATCCTTCTTCAACTTCCGATGTTATAAAATCTCCGCTTTCTGCAATTACATTGTCTTCTGCATCTATTATAGCCAAACCATTTCCACCCATTACACCTAGCTCATACATTCGTATTTTACTATTTTTTGAAAACTTTAGTTGCTCGTCTACAATAAATGATACTCGGGTTTTTCCTGTTTTAAAATCGTATATAATTTCTGTAACTTTACCAATAGTATTCCCTTTAATTGTAACTACAGATGCTTCTGTAAGACCATTGTAATCGAATTCTGTGTAGAATACATTTGAGGATTCAAATAAATTTTTCCCTTTTAAATAATTAAAACCGAAGATAAAAAAGACTATTCCTAATATTACTAATATCGCTGCTTTTACTTCTCTAGAAATTCTCAATGTGTATTAGGGTTTGATTAAACAACAAAAATAAAAATAATTTACTAAGAATGGCTCTAATTAGCGTCTTGTTTTAGAGCTTTTTCTAAACTTATACGTTTTCCATTCTTAAAAGCAACTAAGTAACAATCTTTATATCCCTTTTTCTTGGCTGTAGATTGTAATTTTTGGGCTTTAATATAGTCTGATGTATAGCCATAATAGTATTTATAGAAGCCGCCTTGTTTTTCTCTAGATACATTTTTTAAACCTTTAAAATTGTACGATTTAGGTTCTAGTTTTTTTGAACTTGCTGCTAGTTGTACTTTAAAAACAATGTTTTTATATACTTTTTCTTTAGAAGATGCTGCTTCAATTGCGGTACTCTCGCTATCATAATCGAAAGTTCCTGTATTATCGTCTACTCCTTTTTTATATTTAATAATGGCTTTTTCTATTGCCGATGCTAATTCTAATTGTCCTTTTTTAGAGTTTAGGTACTTCCCTTCTTTAGTATTAGTTATAAATCCTGTTTCTACAAGTACACTTGGCATTACCGTTTGGTGTAGTACAATAAAACCTGCTTGCTTTACGCCTCTGTTTTTTCGTTTTAATTTTTTTGTAAAATTATCCTGAATGTTTTTAGCTAATTGAATGCTTTGGTCTAAATACTCTTCTTGCATTAGGGTTAAACCTATAAAGGATTCTGGAGAATTGGGGTCGTAACCTTCATAATTTTTCTTATAATCTTTCTCTAAAAAAATTACTTCGTTTTCTGCTTTTGCAACGTTAAAGTTTGTTTTATTTCTATGCACTCCTAATACGTAAGTCTCAGAACCATAAGCTTGTGTATGGTGAGCATTGCAATGAACGGAAACAAATAAATCGGCATTTGCTTTATTAGCTATTTTACCTCTAACAAATAAATCTACAAATACATCTGTTTTTCTTGTATAGACTACTTTTATATTTGGATGCTTAGATAATGCTTTCCCTACTGCTAAAACAATTTTTAAAGCAATGTCCTTTTCCTTGTAACCATATTTTGATGGTTTTCCAGGATCATGTCCTCCATGTCCAGCGTCTAACACCACCACAAATTTCTCATTATTGGATTGTGCTGTTATTGTTGTAGTAGCCGTAAATGTTAATAGTATTATAAAGGATACGAAAAAGGTTTTTATATACGTTAGCATAGATATTATAAACAAATTTTAAGCAATTATTATTATTTCTTATTTTTTTACGAATAATAAATTAATCATAAAAAATATATTTAATTTTGGCAATTCAAAAACCGAGCCATACTTTAGCAAAAATACATTTAAAAGCATTGCACACAAATAGATTTTATATACTTTTAGCCTTAAGTTTTACAGTGTTTATCAACACTTTTAGTTATGCACAAGTTGATGGTGGCGAAACTAAAGGAGGAGAAATACCTCCTGTTCAAGTAAAAGAAGAGACCATTAAAGAAAACGACTCTTTAACTCAGGTTAGTATTCAAGACCTTGTTCTTAACGAAAAAAAAAGCGATAGTACTGTAACAGACTCTGTAAAACCTAAAAAGGAATTATTAGAAGGTATTATTACTTACAATGCTAAAGACTATACTTCCTTTAACAGGAAAGAACAAAAAATGTATTTATATAATGAAGCCGAAGTTTTTTATAAAGACATGGAAATTAAGGCGGGTATTATTGTTATAGATTACAGTAAAAATGAAGTCTATGCCGGACGATTAAAAGATTCTGCAGGAGTATACTCGCAACTTCCAGTTTTTAAACAAGGGCAATCTGTTGTTGAACCCGATTCTATTAGGTTTAATTTTGATACTAGAAAAGCTTTAATTTGGAACTCTAGAACAGAACAAAATGGTGGTACTATTATAGCGGAGTTAACTAAAAAAGAAAACGACTCTGTATACTTTATAAACAGAGGAAAGTTTACTACTGCTAAAGATTTAGAGGATCCTGAATACTATTTCTTGTTACGAAAAGCTAAAATTGTTCCAGATAAAAAAGTCGTTACTGGGTTAACTAACTTATTTATTTACGATGTACCAACTCCTATTGGTTTACCTTTTGCCTTTTTTCCTTTAAGTAAAAAGCGAACTGCTGGTGTTATCTTCCCTAGTTTTGGAGAGCAAAACGATAGAGGGTATTTTCTACAAAATGGTGGGTACTATTTTCCTATAAGCGAGTATGTAGATTTGGCCATACTTGGAGATTATTATACTAATGGAAGTTATGGGCTTAGAATAGAAAATAGATATGCCAAACGCTATAGATTTAACGGGAATTTTGCTTTTAGATATGAAAATCTTATAAATAGTGAACGTGGATTTCCAGATTATTCAAAGAATACAATATATAACTTACGTTGGGCTCATAGTCAAGATGCTAAAGCAAACCCCAATTCTAGGTTTTCTGCTTCTGTAAACTTAGGAAGTAGTAATTACTATCAACAATCAAATAATCAAGTTAATACTGCAAGTTTCTTAAACAACACATTATCGTCTTCTGTTTCATATTCAAAAACCTTTCAGGGAGAACCTCAGGTAAATATGAGTTTAACAGCTACGCATTCGCAAAACACACAAACAGAATCTATTAACCTAACATTGCCTACACTTCAAGCTAGTGTTGGTAGAATATTCCCTTTTGCGCCAAAAGTAGGCAGCAAAAAAGGATTAATTCAAAATATTAACTTACAATATAATGTTAGAGGTGAAAATAGAATTACAACAACCGATTCTTTATTCTTTAAAAAAGAAATGTTTGATGATGCAAAAGTAGGTATGCGCCATTCTATTCCATTATCTACAAACTTTAAAGTATTACAGTATTTTAGTTTTAGTGCTACAGCAAATTATGAAGAAACTTGGACTTTAAACACTATTAATAGATTTTATGACGATGTAAGAGAAGAAAGAGTTACAGAAGATCTTAATGGGTTTGACTCGTTTAGAACCTATAATTTTTCTACTAGTGTTGGTACTACTATTTACGGAATGTTTCCGCTTGAAAAAGAAGGGCAAGATAAAAAGATTAAAGCCATACGTCACGTTATTAGACCTGCTATAAGTTATAATATAAATCCTGCTTTTGATAGGTATTATGATACTTATGTGGAAACGGATATAAATGGAGACCCTGTAAATGTTGAATATTCTCGCTTTGAAGGGAGTTTATTTGGCTCTCCAAATAGAACCTATTCAAGTTCTATTGGTATTAATGTTTCAAATAATATTGAAGCAAAAGTTAGAGATAGAGACACTACCAAAACTGAGGCCAAAAAAATAATATTATTAAATAATTTAAATTTCTCTACATCTTACAATTTAGCTGGAGACTCTTTACGTTGGAGTCCTGTGCGTATGTCTGGGGGGACACAATTATTTAACAATAAAATGAATATTAATTTTGGAGCTACTCTAGATCCGTATGCACTGGATAGTAATAATAATAAAATAGAGAAGTTTAACATTAATAATGGTGGGAGCTTATTTAGAATGACAAGTGCTAACCTTACTATTGGTTACAGTTTAAAAAGTAAAGGCGCTAAAGACAGTAAAACGAGTAAAGCGAGTAGAAACGAAACACTACAAAGTGGTGGTCGAGACGATGATTTATTTGGTAGGTCTCAAGATTTTGCAGATCAGCGATATAATGAAGAAGATGATGATGACGAAGAAGAAACTATAGGCAAACTCTATAATTATGGTATTCCATGGAGTTTACGTTTAGCTTATGCTCTAAATTACTCTAATGCAAGGAGACAACAAGAAATATCTTCGCATTCTTTAATGTTTTCAGGAGATTTAGATATTTCACCAAGATGGTCTGTTGGTGCCTCGTCTGGTTACGATTTTAAAAATCAAGGCTTCACATATACTCAATTACGTTTTTCCAGAGATTTACTAAGTTGGAGAATGAATTTTAGTTGGATTCCATTTAGTAATAGAAGTTCTTGGAATTTCTTTATAGGTATTAAATCAAACATTTTAAAAGATATTAAATACGAAAAACGTAGAAGACCAGATCAACGTTTATAGTATTCATCATAAATTTTTAATATCATTATGAAAAAAATTATAACAACATCTAAAGCCCCAGCACCTATTGGCCCATATAATCAAGCAGTGTTAAGCGGAAATACGCTTTATACTTCTGGGCAAATTGCATTACACCCAGAAACGGGGGAGCTAATTCTAGATTCTATTCCTATAGAAACTAAACAGGTTATGGAGAATATGAAAGCCGTTTTAGAAGCTGCTGGTATGACTTTTGAAAATGTTATAAAAACATCAATATTTATTAGTGACATGAATAACTTTGCCGAAATAAACGAAGTGTACGGTAGTTATTTTAATGAAGCAACAGCTCCAGCTCGCGAGACTGTAGAGGTTGCTAACTTGCCAAAGTTTGTAAATGTTGAGATTAGTATGATTGCTGTTAAATAACAACATGCTTTATACTTATTTTCTAGTATTACTAGAAAACTATTTAACAATTAAAAAATACTTAAATTTTTAATCGCTTAAAATAACTTTTAGCTTCAACAAGAACTTTAGACGATAGTGCTATTGTTGTAAACATAGTTGGTATTGCCATTAATGCAAAGAAACCATCTATTAAGTTTATCATCATATCTAAAGACGTTGTGGCCCCTACAATTATACTTAGTATGTATATATAGTTATAGTAATGTTTTTTATTGGCTCCTAATAAAAAAGACATGCATTTTGTTCCGTAATAGGAAAATGAAAACAATGATGAAACACTAAAAACTACAATACATACTAATAACAAATATTTACCAAAACCAGGTATTGCATTACCAAAGGCTGCTGCTGTTAGTGTAACGCCATTGGCTCCACTGGTTTGCCAAACACCTGTTACTAAAATGGCTAGTGCTGTTAGTGTGCATACAATTAGCGTATCTATTGCAGGGCCAAGCATTGCAACCAACCCTTCTCTAATTGGTTCGGCTGTTTTTGCTGCGCCATGTGCCATGGGTGCTGTCCCTATTCCTGCTTCATTAGAAAAAGCGCCTCTACGAATACCTAATAGAATTAATCCGCCTAAAACTCCCCCAAAAAAAGAGTCGCCTGTATAGTTATTAGCTGCAAAAGCATCTGTAAAAATGAGTCCAAAATACTTTGGAACAACATCTATATGCAATCCTAATATTATTAAAATTAATACAAAATATAAGCCAACCATTGCTGGTACTAGCTTTGATGCGACTTTACTAATTCTATTTAAACCTCCTAGTATTACTATAGAGGTTATTATTACTAAAATAATACCAATAATGAAATTACTAGTATCTCCTGTTTTAATACCATTGGGTTGTAATAGTATTGCATTTACAGCTTCTGTTAACTGGTTTACATTAAAAACAGGTAAAGCGCCTACAAGACCACAAACACTAAAAAATAGTGCTAAAGGTTTCCATTGCTTACCTAAACCTTCCATTATAAAATACATTGGTCCACCTTGTACTTCTCCTCTACTATCTTTTCCTCTATACATAACGGCTAATGAAGAGGTGAAAAACTTAGTAGACATCCCTATAATAGCACTAATCCACATCCAGAATACTGCTCCGGGCCCTCCTATAGAAATAGCGACTGCTACTCCTGCAATATTACCCATACCAATAGTAGATGATAATGCTGTTGTTAAAGCTTGAAAATGACTAATTTCTCCGGGATCATTAGGGTTATCATATTTTCCTCTAAGCACTTGTATCGCGTGACCTAGATAACGAAATGGTAAAAATTTAGAACGGATTATTAAAAACAGCCCACCTCCAATAAGCAATGTTAATAATGGTAGTCCCCATACAAATGAAGCAAACTCTTTTATAATCTCATCTATTAATTTCATTAATGCAATTGTTATAATTCTAATCAAATGTATTAAAATTACATTGAATACAATTCAACTTAATTACAGATTGTTTATAAATTGAACTAGTTATTTTTAAGCATAAAAAAACCATTCTTATCTTGTTAAGGGAGCGATAAGAATGGTTGCATATATCTAGTACCAACTAAATCCTAAATATATATTCCGTAATGTGCTATCATTAATTTGTAGAGGGTATTTATACTTTAATTAAAAATATAAACACATTTACAATACACTTCAAAAATATATTCTTAGGTAGAAACCACCAAAACATATATGGTAACAAAAGGTAACATCCTATTAAAAACAACTATAAAGTCTGAATAAATTGATCTAATTCCATTTCTGAGGGCAAATTTATCTTCTTTCTAATTCTTGACCTAGACATTTTTATCGCACCAATACTTACGTTTCTAACTTGAGCAATTTCTTTTGTAGAAAAATTTAATCTAATAAATGAGCAAATTTCTCTTTCTGTTTTTGTTAAGTGTTGGTATTTTTCAACTAAAAGTGTATCAAAATTGGCATTTGCATTAGTAAGATCACTTTGCAATGTGGTAAGGCGTTCTTCTATTTGTATTTGAGACTTTATATCAAAAGCTAATTCTTTTACAATCTTATCTGTATTACCCGATAACTTATTCTCGCCTTCTATTTTATTTAACAGTTTAATAAGAAACTTAGTTCTCATTTCATTATCTGCCACAACATTAATAATATCCTTTTCTTTAGAT
>NZ_JBSHNS010000374.1:0-10050 GCF_053601635.1 Pontimicrobium sp. MEBiC01747 | reverse complement strand
CAAAGCCGCTGTTGTAAATGCTTTACTGTTTGATGCTATTGCAAATTGGGTATGTTCATTTACTGGGCTTTTAGTTTCTATAGATTTTACACCGTATCCCTTGTTATGAATTATTTTTCCATCTTTTACAACTGCAACCGCTGTGCCTGCCACATTAAATTTACTCATAGCATAATTTACTAACGAATCTATTTGTTTAGAATTCATTTGTGCATTAACACTACCACATAGTAAAATTGCTATTAATAATTTACAAAAGCTTTTCATGATATTATGTTTTTAATTTTGATTGATAAAAAAAGGATACATGTTAGATTATTATATAAAAATATAATATCTATATCTATTTTTAATAAAAAAGTAAAAAAAGCTTAGCTATTTAAGATGTTATAACTGGAGTAAAATCGTTTTAATATTAATTTTATTTATTCTTCTCCTCTATCCACTTACTCATATACTTGGTGCTTTGTAATGTATGGTGCATTAACATTGTACCTGTAAAGTTACTTTTACGATGTGCTTCAAGTCCGTTTTGTAGTAGTTCTAAACGATGTAAAAAATCGGCAGTAAATAATAATTTATCAAAACGAATATTAATAACTTTTACTCCGTTTTTCTGTTTTCCTGCCCAGAAAATTTTATTTGTATATAATTCTATTGCTTTAATAGTAAATTCTTTAGGGTCATCTTCAACAAAACCGTTAGGCTCTAAGTCACCATACATGCCTTCTGCTCCAATACTAGTGGTTACACAAGGTGTTCCATTTAGCATGGCATCTATTATTTTTCCCTTTAAACCAGCTCCATAACGAAGCGGAACGAGACAAACTCTATAATGTTGCATTACTTCATTAATATCATCTACAAAACCTTTAATTAAAAAACCATCTTCTTCGCTATGTAATTGCTTTGCTTTTTGAGACTCGTAAGCTCCATATATATGAATTTCAACTTTAGGTAGTTTTTTACGTATAAATGGCCAAATGTTTTCTTTTAAATGTATTAATCCATCTACATTAGGTTCATGTAGAAAGTTTCCTACTGTTATAAAATGTTCTCGTTTTTTATAATTAGGTAGCTCCTTTTGAGATTTTAAAGAAATAGAATCTAGTAAAAATGGTAGGTATTGTAATAAATGCTCATCTACTTTAAATTGATGTTTCAATATTTCAATCTCTACTTGAGAAATCATAATGGTTAAATCACATCTATATATACTTGCAATTTCACGTTTAGCGACATCATTATATAAATGGTCTATATCAAATACTGTATTATCTTTTAGTGCTTGTTGTCTTCCTTTTCGTAAACAATGCAAATCTTCTGTATCCAGTATCCTTAATGCATGTGGACATTGTTCTACAACACGCCAACCAAATTGTTCTTCAATCATAAAACGATCAAACAAAACAATGTCTGGATCTAATCGCTTAATAAAAATATCGAAACTTGAATCGTTTAAAACAATGGCTTTAGTCGTTACGCCTATACTTTCTAGATCGAAAGCATTTTTACTTTTGGCACAAGATGTTGCAAATGTAATATCGTAATCTTTAGATTGAAACATCTCTATAAGATGCATCATTCTACTGCCCGCAGCAGAACTCTTGGGTTCGGGCCAAACAAAACCAATGATTAATAACTGTTTTTTCAAATTGTAATAGCGAATAGATTAATTTACACATTTAACTCCCTCGAGACAAATATAAAATACTATTCTTAAAACTCCCAATAATAACCTATAGTTTTACTAGACTTAACTAATTAAACACCTAAAAAACAATCAATTATATGCTTTTTACTTAATTACAAGGGTAATTATTGAGGTCTTGGCATGGCTATTTGGTATTTTAAACGAACTTCTTTAGCCCATTTTACTACAGCTTCAATTTGTTCATCACTTAAATTGGCTTCACTATGCGTCCAAGTATAAGATGGTAATGGCATCTCCTTTTTTTCCACCATTTCTATAAGCTCTTCAAATTTATGGTCTTTTCGTTTTATAGAATTTCCGTTCCACTTAGAAACATTAAAATGCTTTGTGCCATGTTCTATATGGTCTGCTAACCAATAATTAACTGGAGTTATATTATTATACCATGGGTATCTAGTAACATTACTATGGCAATCGAAACAACTTTCCTGTAAAATAACTTTAACGTCTTCTGGCGGGTTTGTCTCTTCTAAAAAGGCATCCATAGAAGCTATATCGCCTTCGTTTTTTTCTGGTCCAAAAAATTGAGCAACAATAAATATTGCTAATAAAACAATAAGTATTTTTTTAAGTCCTTTCATTATTTATTAGTTTTAGGCTTTAAAAATACAAAACGATTGACTAAAGAGGACTTATATCAAGAATTAAATTATGTGAATCACTCACGCGAAAAACGTCTGTACTATGCCAATTTAGTTATAGACAATCCTAATTTAGTTCCTATTCTATTAGACATTTTATTTATGGTAGATGATAAAATTTCTCCTAGAGCCGGATGGGTTTTTGAGTTTATGTGTGGAGAGAACCTAGAAGCTGTTATCCCCTATTTAGATATGTTTACCAAAAACATAGGTAAAGTACATTTAGATTCTGCCGTACGCCCAGTTGCTAAAGTTTGTGAATATTTAATAACTGCATACTACTCTAAAACAGAAAACAAAATACAATCTGCCTTATCGCCTATTCATCATGAGAGAATTATTGAAGCTTGTTTCGACTGGATGATTAATGATGAAAAAATAGCACCTAAAGCTTACGCTATGAATACATTATATTTATTAGGTAGGGATTACGATTGGGTACATCCAGAATTGGTTATGATTTTAGAGCGCGATTACCAAATGCAAAGTTCTGGGTTTAAAGCCAGAGCTAGACGTATTTTAAAGCAACTAAAAAAATAACCAACTTATTATAAATAACACTTTAGTCTCTAAATATTCTTACTGCTTTTTTATTAATAAATATTTAAACCTAGAGCGACTTTTAAAAATCATAATTTGTAATTCGTAATTCGGCATACAAAAACCTATCTTTGCAGCTTTCAAAAAAACAACAACACAACACACTATGTCAGTATCAACATTAAATGCTATTTCACCAATAGATGGTCGTTATAGAAATAAGGTCGATGTTTTAACCAATTACTTTTCTGAAGAAGCTCTTATAAAATACAGAGTTTTAGTAGAAATAGAATATTTTATCGCGCTTTGCGAACAGCCTTTACCTCAACTGTCTTCAATAGACGCTTCTATTTTTGAAGATTTACGTGCTATATACAAAACGTTTTCTTCGGAAGATGCGCAAGCGATAAAAGATATTGAAAAAGTAACAAATCATGATGTAAAAGCCGTTGAATACTTCATTAAAGAAAAATTTGATGCCTTGAACCTAAGTGATTATAAAGAGTTTATTCATTTTGGTTTAACTTCTCAAGACATAAATAACACCGCTGTACCTTTAAGTATTAAAGAGGCTATGAACGATGTTTATGTTCCTGAATATTTTGCAGTTTTAGAACGTTTAAAAACGTTAGCTAAAGAATGGGCAGATATCCCAATGTTAGCAAGAACACATGGACAACCAGCCTCTCCTACACGATTAGGAAAAGAAATTGAAGTATTCGTTGTTAGATTAGAAGAACAATTCAACTTATTAAACGATATCCCTAGTGCTGCTAAATTTGGTGGTGCTACTGGTAATTACAATGCGCACAAAGTAGCTTACCCAGCCATAGACTGGAAAACTTTTGGTAGTACATTTGTACAAGAAAAATTAGGGTTATACCACTCCTTCCCTACTACACAAATTGAACATTATGACCACATGGCTGCATTGTTCGATTGTTTAAAGCGCATTAACACAATTATTATAGATTTAAATCGCGATATTTGGACTTATGTTTCTATGGATTACTTCAAGCAAAAAATTAAAGCTGGAGAAGTAGGAAGTAGTGCAATGCCACATAAAGTAAACCCTATAGACTTTGAAAATAGTGAAGGGAATTTAGGTATAGCAAATGCTATTTTCGAACATTTATCGGCAAAACTTCCTATATCTCGTTTACAACGTGATCTTACAGATAGTACTGTATTACGTAATGTTGGTGTACCGTTTGGACATACTTTAATAGGCTTTAAATCTACTTTAAAAGGTTTAGGCAAGTTATTATTAAATGAAACTAAATTTGCACAAGATTTAGAAAATAATTGGGCCGTAGTTGCAGAAGCTATTCAAACGATTTTACGTCGTGAGGCTTACCCAAACCCTTATGAGGCTTTAAAAGGATTAACTCGTACTAACGAAGCTATTACAGAAACGTCTATAGCTAATTTTATAGATACTCTAGAGGTTAACGATACTATTAAAACTGAGTTAAAAGCCATAACTCCTAGTAATTATACAGGAATATAAATATAGCACACTTAAAGACACTCTAACTTTTATTATAAGAGGGTTAGAGTTTTATAAAAACAAAAAAGGATTGCGCCAACAATCCTTTTTTTTATGAACTTTTTTTAAGCTCTTTAACATATAAACTATAAAAATCTTTTCTCTTAATTAAGATTTAAAGAAATCCATAATTCCGTTGAGTTGACTATCGTCAACATCTGCATTTTGCAGTTTACTAATTAATGCAACCATTTTTTCAGGATTCATTTCGTCTCCTAAAACTCTAAGCAAGCCAAAACCAAAATCGCTTGAGCTGGCTAATACCAAAATTTCATCAACCGTTTTATCGTCTCCTATAGCACTTACTCTAAATTTAGTTTTACCAGAACTAAACTCCATAAGTTCGCTATGCTTCTCATTCTTAAACACTTTTTTAACCTTAGCCAATTCTGCTTTATAGGCTTCTAAATCATCTTTTTTAGAACGATATAATAAAAAGTTTAGCTTCTTTAAAGAGTTAAGTGTTTCTTTCTGTTCGGCTGTTAAATCTGCTTTAGAAAAGTCTACAATATTTGCAGAAATATCTACAGCTTTATAATCTGGTAAGTCTTGATGTTCTACAATATAAGTTTGTATAGACGCTTCGTTTTTACAGCTTAACAGCATAATAGCCGATAAAATAGTTATAACAGTAATTTTGATTAGTTGTTGCATAATTGATGAGTTGTTATTGGTTTATTATTTTTTATCTTTCTTCTCTAATTCTTTACCTCCTGGTAAATTCATCTTGCTTGTTAATCTCGAGATTTGATTTAAATCGATGTCTCCTGTAAAAGAAATAACAACAGTTTCTATACTTCTTTTTTTGCCATTAATATTAATGTTAGCATCTTTCATTTTTTCATCTAATCCGTTTACATACATTAAAAGTTCTTTAACGTGGTCTGCATCTTTACCTTCTTTTACGTAAAATTTAACTATAGTACCATCGTCTTTTACTTCCATTAATTCTTCTAAACTATTAGAACGAGATTTAACCCAACCTGCGATATCTGCTGCAATTGCTTTATTATCTGTTGCCATAGTTTTAAAGCTAGTAATACTGTTTACCATTTCTAAAAACTCTTTAGCATCTTTATCGTCTGTATCGATATCTATTTTAGCTAGCATTTGAAACATTTTTGGCTTTATAGATACATAAGTTACATCTTCGTTATCGCTGTATTTATCAAAAATATTTTTCTGCGCCATTGCTGTTAATGGCATTAATAGTATAGCTAATGCAAATAATACTACGGTCTTTTTCATTGTATTGAATGTTATATTTATTGTTTTCATAATTGTTGTTTTTTTAAGGTTTTAATCTTTCTTTTTAGTTGTTTTTAAAAATCCTATCCATAGGATTATTCATTTCATCTAGATAAGTGACTTGTTTAGTCGCTTGCCCTAAAGTCTCTAAGTAATTAACTTTTGATGTTCCTTTGTTAAACTGTTGCGAAACTAAATTTAAAGATTTAGTAATCTCTTCATAAGCTTGTTCAGGATTATCATAAGTACCTAACTCATCCTCTACAGGGCGATTAAAATAGAATCCTGCCATAAGAACCGTAACTGCTGCAACCGATATCCACTTGTAATTTATTACGCGTTTAGTTTTTAGTGATACGTGTTTAGTATACTGTTCTTGTTGGTTTACCAAAAAATAGCAAAAAATAGGTTTATACATTTCTAAATGTGGCGCTACAGTTTCTTGCGAAAAATAGTCTTTTAACTGCTGCTCTTCTTTTAGTGATGTCTCACCGTTTTCGTACTTTTCTAGTAGTTGTTCTATATTATTTAACACCATAGTTATGTGTTTTTGTTAATTTTTCTCTTATTGTTTTTCTTGCTCTAGATAGCGTTACACGTATTGCCGTTTCGTTCATATCTAGCATTTTAGCAATTTCTTTAAATTCGTATTGCTCTATATCTCTTAACTGTATTACCAGTTTTTGTTGTTCTGGTAAGTCTTCCATAATGCGATCTACCCAATTTAAACTATCATTTAATTCTACTTGCTTTTGTAAAGCGACATTATGGTCTTGATAATTACTATGTACAATTTTTAAATTTTGTGATTGTTTAGATTTTAATTTATCGAAACAAAAATTCTTTGTCATAGTCATTGAAAATGCTTCAATGTTTTTATATTCTGATATTTTCTTTTTATTATTCCATAATTTTATTAAAACCTCTTGTGTAGCATCTTCCGCTTCTTCGGTCGAAACTAAAAGACGTTTCGCTAATCGAAAGACTTTGTCTTTAAAAGGGGTTACAATATTTAAAAATTCCTTTTGTGTCATTTTTTGGTTGTGGTTATAAAAGCTTTTTTATCGCTCTATGTTATTACGACGAACGACTTTTAATTTTGTTACAAAAAATTTTTAATCTCAATTAAAGTACCTATTTTTAAACTGAAAAAGAAATAGATACGTTATGAAAAAAACTTCAAAAATTGCTTTACTCCTTCTTGTTATTTTATCTATTACAAGTTGTTTTGAAGATAGAGACGATAACCCTATAAGTACTACAGATATTAATGATTTTGTATATAGAGCTATGCACGATTTTTATGTCTATAGAGATGAAGTCCCTAATTTAATAACTAACAAAGCTTTAAGCTCAGATTATAATAGTTATTTAAATGGGTTTCAACCAGAAACTTTATTTGAAAGTTTAATATACAATAGAGCTACTGTTGATAGATTTAGTTGGATTACTAACGATTATTTGGCTTTAGAGCAGCAATTAGCTGGTGTAAGTTCTACCAATGGTATGCAGTTTGGTCTAAGACGCTATAATAGTACTAGTGATAATGTTTATGGTTATGTACGCTACATTTTACCTAATACAAGTGCCGAAAACGAAAACCTACAACGTGGCAATTTATTCTATGCGGTAAATGGGACTCAACTAACAGTTAATAACTGGAGAAGTTTATTAGGCCAGGATAGCTACACTTTAAATTTAGCGACATATAATGATAATGGTACAACTGCAACAGATGATGATACTGTAGAAAATACTACAGAAACAGTATCACTTACCAAAGTGGCATATACAGAAAATCCCGTTTTTAAAACCGAAATTTTAACCGTAGAAAGTCAAAATGTAGGTTATTTAATGTATAATGGGTTTACCGCTAATTTTAACGATCAATTAAATGCTGCATTTGCTACTTTTCAAGCAAATAATGTACAACATTTAGTTTTAGATTTACGCTATAACCCTGGAGGCTCTGTAAATTCTGCTAGCCTTTTAGGTAGTATGGTTACTGGTCAATTTGGAAATCAAGTATTTTCTAAACTAGTGTATAACAATTTACAACAATCTAATAACACCAATTTTAATTTCTCTACAGACGTAAACAGTTTAAATTTAGAGACAGTGTATGTATTAGCAACTCCAGGAACAGCCTCTGCAAGTGAAATGATTATTAACAGTTTAGATGCCTATATTAATGTTATACATATAGGAACAAATACAACAGGAAAATCTCAAGCCTCAATTACACTATACGATTCTCCTAATTTTAGTAGAACTGGAGCAAACCCAAACCACACCTATGCCTTGCAACCTTTAGTCGCTTTATCTGTAAATAAAGATAATGATGATGTTCCTGCAGATGGTTTAATACCAGATATTCCATTTACAGAAAGCATTGGTAATCTTGGTGTGTTAGGAAACGAAAACGAACCATTTTTAGCTGTTGCACTAATGCATATTGCAGATAATAATAGAATACAGCTAAACACTACTAATGAGATAATAAAAGAAGTTGGTGATAATAACGATTTAATGCCTCTTCCTAAAGCTATGTATATAGATAGTAAACAATAGTATGCACAAAACTTATTTTAATTGGAGTACGGGTAAAGATTCGTCTTTAGCACTGTACTATCTTTTACAAGATACTAATTATAGTATAGATACATTAGTTACAACAGTAAACTCGCATTATAATAGAGTTTCTATGCATGGTTTACATACTGCATTACTACAAAAGCAAGCTAAAGCTATTGGTATTCCATTACAAACCATAGAACTTCCAGAACAACCAACTATGGAAGATTATGAAACTATTATGCGTAATGCTTTAAATGGTTTAAAGGCAAAACGCTATACACATTGTGTATTTGGAGATATTTTTTTAGAAGATTTAAAGGCTTATAGAGAGCAACATTTAAGTAAACAAAATATTAAAGCCTTATTCCCGCTTTGGAAAACAAATACAACTGATCTTATTAACACCTTTTTAAATTTAGGGTTTAAGGCAGTTATTGTTTGTGCCAGCGCAAAGTACTTTAATGAAGATTTTGTAGGCAAACTATTAACTAAGGAACTTATTGAAAACTTACCTGAAGGTGTAGATCCATGTGGTGAAAATGGAGAATTTCATACGTTTTGTTACGATGGTCCCATTTTTAAACACCCAGTTCCCTTCTCTATTGGAGAAAAAATATATAGAGAATACAATACTCCTAACGCTAATAGTAAAACGGGATTTTGGTTTTGCGATTTACAAGAGGTATAAAAAAAGGCTTTCAATTTAAATTGAAAGCCTTTTTATTTTTAAAATTAGGGGTACTAATTAAAATAAACTTCGCCTGCAAAAGGCCCTAGGTTAAACGAGTTAGTCTCTGTATTTGTTGTTAAATCGTACACTTTTAAGAAACTCTCAGATGCAGAGAAAGAATTATTATCTAACCCAAATAATTGGTTTCCTCGTACACTAAAATCGTAAAAATTTACACCTGAAAATTCAGGAGTAGTTGGTAAAGTTGTAGATGTTGTTGTCATTTTATATAGCCCACCATTTAAATAATAGTATAAATTATTATTCGCAAAATACAAATGCTTTGGATGTGTTGCTACTGGGAAATCTATAGTAGTTACCGTATTATTTATTACATTAATTTTTGCTAATTTCCCAGCAGTTTCATCACCTGTCCAACTTGGTTTTCCTTCACATAAAACCCAAACATTACCAACATTATCAACTTGTAATGTATTTGGTACATCGCCAACAGTAATGGTAGACGACACTTCGTTAGATGCTGTATTAATAACAGATACTATATTATTTTGGCTAAACCCACCTTTGTGCGCAACATAAATTTTATTTCCTACTACTACTAATTCTTCTGGTCCTTCTGCTACAGGAATAGGAGCTTCAAAACTATTAGTTGTTAAGTTTAAAACAGCTACATAATCATCAGTTGCATTACCTCCATCTCCCCAGTTAGTAATATATCCTTTTCCATTAACAATTGCCATGTAACGCGGATTAGAAAGCCCTGTATCTATAGTAGAGATACTTTCAAAAGTATAACGATCTACAATTTCAATTTCATTAGAACCATTAACAATAATATATCCTAAATTACCAATAAAACTCATACTTTGTACTAAGTTCCCTAATGTTCTATTATTAACATTATTAAATATTGTATTTTCAACTGTATTTAAATCGTTAGATACATAGGTAACCGCTCCATTTCCATTAGAAAAATTACCCTCTTCAGTAATTATAATCCCATTTTCATAATCTCCTCTAGCTACAACTGTTGTTGTATCATCACTAGTACAAGCTGTAAAGACAAAACCTATTGCTAAAGCTATTAGCG
>NZ_JBSHNS010000373.1:0-2239 GCF_053601635.1 Pontimicrobium sp. MEBiC01747 | reverse complement strand
TGTTAATACCGTTCTTACTATTATATAAAAAAACAAGAGGTGTCGCCTTTTTCTTTGTTGTATTTTTTCATGTTTTTACTAGAGTGTTATTTCCAATAGGGATGTTTCCTTTTGTAATGATAGTGAGTGCATTAATTTTTTTCGACTCAGGACTTCACCAAAAAATTATAGATTATATAAAAAAAATAGGATCTAATTTTTCAAAACTTAAAAAAATAGAAACACACAATACTTACCAAATTAAAAATAAAAGCATAATAATACCTATGCTAGGAGTATTCTTTGTTTTGCAGTTAATAATACCTTTTCGTAATGTATTGTATCCAAACGAGTTGTTTTGGACAGAAGAAGGCTTTCGTTTTTCATGGCGTGTAATGCTAATGGAAAAAATGGGATATGCTAATTTTAAGATAGTAGATGGGGAAACCAAAGACTATTTTTATGTAGATAACACAGATTTCTTAACACCCCTTCAAGAAAAACAAATGAGCTTTCAGCCTGATTTTATATTAGAATATGCACATTATCTAGGCGATCACTTTAAAAAACAAGGCCATAAAAACGTAGAAGTGTATGTTAAAAGTTTTGTCGCATTAAATGGAAGATTAAGCCAGCCATTTATAAATGAAGACGTAAATTTGTACGCGGAAAAAGAATCATTTAAACCTAAACATTGGATTTTACCATTTAACGATGAGATTAAAGGACTTTAAACTAACAATTACTTGCTTATTATTCACTTTTGTAGCTTTTGCTCAAACTAAAATTTCTGGTATAGTAACCAATGCAGAGACCAATGCTCCTATAGAATTTACAGAAATTTACGATAAAAATACAGGGTTATTAGCTAAAACAAACGCCTCAGGATATTATGAGTTTGAAACCGATAAGGAAAATATTACACTAGCCTATTTTTTTTATGAGTACGAAGTTGAAGAGCGTACACTTACACTCTCAGAAAATAAAACAATAAATATAGCTTTAATACCTATAGCAGAAACCCTTTCTGAAGTACAAATAACTTCAAGAAGAGCAAAAATATTTAGCTTAAAACGACTAAAAGATGTAGAAGAAACAGCCATATACGCTGGTAAAAAAACTGAAGTGGTTTTAGTAGAACAATCTATGGCCAATTTGGCATCAAATAATGCAAGACAGTTGTATAGCCAAGTTTCAGGATTAAATATCTACCAAAACGATGATGCAGGATTACAACTTAACATTGGAGGAAGAGGATTGGACCCTAATAGAACCGCAAGTTTTAACACGAGACAAAATGGTTACGATATTAGTGCAGATGTATTAGGCTACCCAGAAAGTTATTATACACCAGCTGCCGAAGGTTTAAAAGAAATACAAGTGATTAGAGGAGCAGCCTCTTTACAATACGGAACACAGTTTGGAGGATTGGTGAATTTTAAAATGAAAACACCAAATGCTGTAAAGCCATTTGAATTTATTACAAGAAATACAGTAGGAAGTAATGGGTTGTATACCAACTTTACAAGTGTAAGTGGAACAAAAAATAAATTAAGCTACTACTCGTTTTTTAATTACAAAAAAGGAGATGGATTTAGAGCTAACTCTAATTTCGAATCTAAAAATGCTTATGCCCATATAGGATACCAATTTAATGATAAAACCAAACTAACAGGAGAAGTAACTTACTTAAGGTACTTAGCAAAACAAGGAGGCGGTTTAAACGACCAACAATTTGAAGAAGACCCTTACCAAAGTAATAGAGCAAGAAACTGGTTTCAAGTAGATTGGTTATTGTATAATTTTAAGCTAGCACATAAGTTCTCAGAAGCTACTAATTTTACATTTAATTTCTTTGGTTTAAATGCTAACCGTGTAGCTTTAGGATTTAGAGATCGTAGAGTAGATCTAGAAGATCCAGGAGGAGCAAGAGACTTAATTTCGAGCGACTTTAATAACTATGGTTTCGAGACGCGTTTGCTAACCAAATATAAAGCCTTTAAAAAAGATGCCACTTTTTTAATAGGAGCAAAATTTTATAAAGCAGATAATGGCTATTCACAAGGGCCAGGATCGGCAGGATCAGATCCAGATTTTTCATCTGCAATAAACGAATTTCCCTTTTATAGAAGTCAATCGGAATACGATAACCCTAATTTAAATGTAGCATTATTTAGTGAGAATATATTTTACATAAACGATAAATTATCTATTACACCAGGATTGCGATTAGAGTATATAAAAACGGAAAGTGTTGGGT
>NZ_JBSHNS010000372.1:0-6813 GCF_053601635.1 Pontimicrobium sp. MEBiC01747 | reverse complement strand
GAGGATGACCGTCCATTAAAAAGGGGAAGGCCTTCTGAAGTCAATGTAAAGAAATTACTGTTCTCTTTCACTTTATTCAATGAAAATACGGATGCCTTTTTAGCATCCCATCGCAAACCTATCCTTTTATTGTTATATAAGAATTCCTTAGTATTTGTAGCTTGTATTGCATAAGTTAAACATCCACTGTATATTATATCAAGATTTTGGTTTGTTGTAGGGTTATCATCTGCTATCTCCAATTTAGCTATGTTTCCCTTATTACCTCCAAGAACGCGGTTGTTGTACCTATTGACCAGCCATACCTTTTTATCTACATAAACTGGTCCTGCATCTGATGACCGTTCTAGATAAAACGTGTTACCATTACTGAAATTGAAAACAAGATCAGTTTCTCCCTGTTGTACATTATGTCCTGATGTTGCCAAATAGGCCTGTTGGCTGCTATTTATAAGTTTTATTGGATAATTACCCTGTGTATCTTTTTTACCAAATTCTATCTGCCAGTACAATGCTTCATTATCTGGATTCCAGTTATAGACTCCTATCTGGCCACTGACGATACCCAGTGCTTTCTTACTGTTCTTATCCATAATGGCATAAAGGCCATCGATTTGGTATTCTACCAACCATTCTGGCTTTGAATTACTGGAGCTTGTACTTTGACTAGAAATTTTTACACCCTCTTCATTTGCTTTTAAAAAATGGTTGTTAGGGCTATAAACTCCATGGGATTCTTTGATATGGTAATAGTCTCGCTTTACTATATTGTTGGTCACGGCGTTCATCTTAACCAGTTTTCTGGAAAACGAATTATCAGTGTAGAATGTTGTAATATCTACAAAATCTCCTCCAACTATGGGAACATTCAATAACATAAAGCCAGCATCTTCTCCCTCATTATTAAAAGTAACGATGTTATTGTCATAAAGATGTTGTTCTTCATAAGAAGTCTCTTTGTATTTCACATTAACACCTTTAAAAACTAAAGTGTCATTTGTGGATGTTTCACTATTCACATATGCATAAATGGTGTTCGCGTTGGAACTATTTACATCTCCCTTAAAATCAACAATTAGGGTATGTGGATGGTTTAATACTTCCAGTTCTATAAAGTCTATATCTTTTTTTGGACCTACGGTATAGGGAACATCAAAATGAAGATTGGATTTCCCAGGGTCGGGAGCATTTACCGATCCTGTAGTAAACTGCATTTGTGATGTGGTATAAATCTCAGGAAATACGTTGATACTGGCTTCTTGCCCCTGAGACTCTTTCTTTGTAATGCTTTCCTTAGTATCTCTAGCTTGGTAATCGAGTAATTTCATAAAAAACAGACTATCGTCGGTATATGTATTTGGACTGATCCCACCAGGCGTAGGGTGGATAGCGTCTATTCCGTCCGTATCCGGATAAAAATTGGAATCTGCTTCGATAAGAGCCGGGCCATGGCTAACGGTTACTTTACCGGGGGTATCTGAGTTAGGGCCGAACGTTTTGGTCAAAGTAAACCGGTTATCGCTCCTGGCAGGATCATAATTTTCAGGGAAAACCCTACTTGTTCCCACATAATCCTGTCCAAGTGTATTTCCTATAAAATGAAATGGCTTTTCAATGGAGAATATTAAGTAATATGAAGCTCTCGGTAAAAAAGATATATCTTTTATCCTTACTGCCAATCTATCCCCCAAGTCTTCTACATGGACTTTATCTGTTTCATTTTCTCTTGTGTTGTACTTTCCATCGGGCTCTACTGTAGCTAATTGTATCCTTACCTCTCCTTCAATAAGCTTACTATGCCCTGTATCCATTTTATAATTATGGGAAACAGTATAGTAATCATCAGTATCGGTATCGGTTGTATGATAAGATCTATCCCAAGTATAATCCAGTTTATGTTTCCACGAAGCATTATATCTGTAATACAGTTTATTGTTTTCTGTATAAAATGTAAAATCGGGAATATTATACTTATATGTGATTACATTATCTTTTATCCCATTTGGTCCCGTAATAGTATCTTTAAACGTTGAAAAGGCATATGAGGTATGTGTATTGAATTTAGAAATATTATATGCTTTATCTACATGCCGGTCTGCTTTGTTTTCTTCAAGATAAGTACGTACATCTTGGCTTTCCATATGTTTTTTAAGATAGAACATCCCTGAAAAACGGTCTGTTTCTGCATTCAGGTCTTCTACTGGAATATGCATAGATGGTACCATGGGAAATTCAAAGTCTCCCCCATGCATGATCTTTGCTACATTATGGTCTTGATGAATCTGTGAGATATGCTCTCCCTCGAATATTGATAAAACCTCAAATGCCAAAAACCCTAATGCTCCTACGGTACCGGTAACACCAGACACCAAATCTGTAATGCCTATTGCAGCCAAGGCGTCAGTTGCTATATCCACTGTAGTCCCTACACTTTCTCCAACAGCTTCTTCTACTTCTGCCCCTAGTATTTCCCCTTCGGAAAATCCCATTTGGCCGCCTTCTTCTCCAATATCTACTGAAAACTCTGTATTTGATTCCTCTTCACATTCGCAACTGGTACAGAGTTCTTGCCCAAAGACTGAAGTGCTCATGGTGCATAGCATAGCCAAAATAACTATGACACTAGTTTTGATTTTAATTTTTTTCATTTTTATATAATTGATTATTTCTATTTGATGGTATACTTTCATTACAATTCACTTTCACAGGATTCTTCTACATTGGTTCTGTTTGGCCTTCGCCTGACTTGTGTTCCTGGTGTCCCGGCAGATTCTGTTTCACGTCCTGGAATCAAACTTTCTAACTCTATATCTTGTTCGCCTCCTATGTTGTTAATTGTTGCCCTTGGTGTATTGACTTTTTGAAAAACACCATAGATCGTTAAACCTGTTACTATACTTCCTCCAAATATTGAGCCTGCCAGAATTTCATTGTTGTTGACCGGGTGGGTTACCTTTCTGTTTTGCTGATCCAATGATGTTATTTCTGATACTGTCAATAATTGGTAAGGTAATGACACTCCTTGTTCATTATATACATTTTGAAAACCATAATAAGTGATCTGATTCCCCGATACTGTTTCTTGAAAACTATATAGCTTTAACGCTGTAGTATCTGATACAGTTCTTAGTGTTTTAGTTAGTAGTGTATGATTGTTGAATGTTGTTAATTTATTGACGCTCCTTAGATCTATATCCAAGTATTTCTTTTTCTTAGAAAAGAATAGGGTATATTCTGATACTTTAGACGATTTTTGTATGGTTAATTGATCGCAGACCGAGTAGTTCGAATTACCTTTGTCATCAGTAAAAGGAAGCCATTTTAGTTGGTCTGCACTAACCGCTGCACATTGCCCTTTTGTATTTACCAAAACACTGGGGCTGGATACTTCTGTAGTTACTGCTGTAGCTAATAAAGTAGAATTGTCATTCTTAGGATAGATCGCTACTGTATAATCCTCAACCTCGCCTACATCATAAACACCAGACCCGTCGGAAAGTGGTGGCGCCCCTTCGCGCATGGCTATACGAATACGTGTTTTGAAGCCATCAATAGGAGCTACAAAATCTTCAGGAATAATAAAGCTTGCTTTGGGGGTTTCTTGATGAGTACCTGTAATACCTGTAACAACATGTTCACCCAAACCATTAAATTTGTAATCTTTGTCATAATCTACCCATACACTGTAGTGTAATGTGCCTGACATAGCCTTTGGTGAAAAAGTTAGTTCTACTTCTGACCCTGGTTGAAGCGCGGGAAAACGATGCTGGATTAAATTGACGTAACCACCATTGTTTTCAGTCTTATATGGTGACGCTCCCGTTACTTCACTGTTTTTCTTTATCTTGATATGTAGCGAGTCTATATATGCACTGCTACTTTGTAACCCTCTATTTTCTGGGTAATTAGCATTCTTATACAGTGCCTTAAACTCCTCTGGTTTAAATAACTCTACAGCATTACGATAGCCTAATCCTGGGATTTTTAAAGCACGAATAATTGCATTTTCCTCTGGGGAGGCATTTTTAACTTCTAGAACTACAGGTAAATTATATTCATACCTGTTTAATTCACTTTCTGAAACCCCGCGATTCATAAGAATTTCATTAATAGTTGCACTACTAAGAGGCGTTACTTCTTCTACTTCGAATTCTCCCTTTTTAATACCATCGCCAGTTGCAACAGTTGAGTAGAGAACTCTAGGTTCTTGTAAGTTGTCTGATAAATAAGTAATAATCTTAAATTGGATATTACCAGATTTTCGATAAATCCCACCAACAGAAGTTTCATTTTTTAATTGATTTAACTCCCATAAATTAAGTTTTATCATTTTATCTACTCCCTCATTTAGACTCGGAGTTTTAAAAGATTCATTAACCTGAAGTTGAAGATCAAATTTACTTTCATTAATTATGTGTTTTCCATTATCTAAACCATATCCACCAATAACATTACTTGCGTAAGTATTGCTTGGATCTAAATACTTTTGTAATAAAGGGGCTCCGTTAGGTTCGAACCATCCGTTACTCAATAAAGATCCATATGCATCTAATACATTGCCAAATCCAGCACCTCCACTAGTAATTGCAATAACTTTTTTCTCGCTGTTGAGCCAAGCAGCACCGCTAGTACCGGGCTCCATTTTAGTACCGTTAAAAAATTCGTTTTTTACAGACCATGATTCAAAATTTTTGCTCATGTTAACTCTTAATCGTCTGGAGGGTGTGTGCTTGAGTTTATATATTTTTTTTAAATCACCTTCTGGGTGTCCTATTATTTTTTCTGGTTTTGATATCATATCAATTGACCATCCAGAAAAATAAAGGTTATCTATAAAAGATTGATCTTCTATATCTAAAATATCTAATTCTAAAAGAGCTAAATCTTTACGAGGTATAATGTTCAATACCTTTGCAGTAATTTCTATTGCTTTTATCCCGTTCTCAGTTCTTTTTTTAGGATTCATGGCTTCATAATTGAAGGAGAAAAGTATTGAGACTTCATCATCAGTATCTGAGTAAGCTCCATTAGAATCTTGCAAACAATGAGCAGCAGTAACTATATAGTATTTGCCATTTTGATTAACAGTATTTAATAACGTACATGTACAATTTCCGTTATCATCTATATCAATATAACTAACGGATCGCTTATAATCTTGGTGTTGTGTTCCTAATGAATCATTAATATTTATATTTTTAATATCAGAATGTCCTCCGGGGTTTAAATCTTGAATTTGCTGTGCTGTTGAGTAGTGGATACATAAAAAAACTACCATATAGTAGAAAATTCCCTTTAATTTGTCATTCATTTCTTAATAAATTTTATTTTTCATTTTTAGACTTGTCGATTTTTTTCTTCTTTCTTACATTTTATGAAAGAATTTTTCTAATATGAATTCAACTTTCTTTTTACAGAGTATATGCGTACTTCTTTTAGAAACATCTAGACTTACTAATCTGTAGGGTTATTGAGTTAGAAGGACTATCTTAAAACATATTTTAAGAATTATGAGAAAAAATCAAGAGTTTACAGGATAGATTTTAAACGTAAAACCGTAGAATAACGTTATACTAAAGATAGTTTTACTAAAGTTTTACCGAGGTTAGTAAATAATTGGGGATATTTTGAAATCACTGATTATTCAATTTTCAGACGTTACGCGAGTTGTAGATAGGTTGTTCAAAAAAGATTGTTTAGTAGAGAAAGATCGGAAGAAAATAGAAGAATGGTTTTTATTAGTTTGACTCAAGAAAGGCTAAATAAGTTAGATAAAGCTAAAAATGTTTTGGTCTCTTTCTGAGAGAAATAGAAGTATAGACTGATGAGGAATGGGCTTGCAACAAAAAGTTAGGCTTTAAGTTGAGTGACTATGCCTTAATTTTTTGATTATACATATTTAATTTATACTCATGAATGTTTTTATACTGGTTTTCCCGATAATATTATAGATAAATTGGATGATTACCTGATAACTAAACAGGAGATAATAGATCTTTTAATTTGGAACGTCCAAAGAATAAATAATATCCCATTTTTACCTCTTAAGGAATTAACTTAGAAGGTTTTTCTCTTTGCTTGTATCTTCAAAATCAAGCTTTGCATTTTTTTATTAATAGGTTAGAAAATCTTTATCAATTTTACCGTACAAAAACCATGTACGGAAAGCTCCAAAACTCTTTTTGTTTAGAAATAAATAAAAAATAAAAAAGAGCTTAACTTAAAATGAATTCTGGATTAGTACAAGATAAAATCTTTAATGCTTTAGTAGAGACACTATCTATTGAAGAATTACAGACCATTCTAAATAATAAAAAACGACAGGTTGTCTCTAGGCCTGAACCGCAAATTAAGCTCAACCCCATGACTAAAAAACAGAAACTAAAAGAGTATTATAGAAACCTCATGATACAAAGAAAGATGCTTTACAAAACAAAATAATAGACCTCTTAACCCCTAATATATTCTTCATTGCTTGTTAAATCTACAATAAGTATTTCCCATAAAAACAATTTAAAAACTCAAAATAGTCCACGCATTATTTTGAAACTGTTATGATTTTAATAATCAGCACTAAAAATTGGTTAATTTAGATACTCTCTCCTAAATTTTCTTTTCTAAAACATACTAAAAAAAGACATAATCAAATCTCTTCCATAGGAGTTTTATAGCTTTAATATTTTTCAAAAAACTTATATAACTATTCATAACTTAAAGAAAAAAACTATATTTGTAATAATGATAAAGCGCATACAAAAGCGCATACAGCAATCTATAAAAGCACAAAAACAATATTTATCAACAACCTAATAA
>NZ_JBSHNS010000371.1:0-574 GCF_053601635.1 Pontimicrobium sp. MEBiC01747 | reverse complement strand
GCAATGCGTTTATTTAATTTTCGTTTAGCTTGGTATTTTACATGGTTAATAAACTCTTTAAAGTATTTTGTTAATCCGGATTGCGCATGTCCTACAAAACCAATTGTTGGTTTTTCCTCCTTTTGTAATACATTAAATCCTTGAGGTAATTGTGTGGTATATGGGTCGTTAATAAATGATGGTATTATAAACGTTTTTTCGTCTAATTTACTTTTAAAGCCTCCAAGTCTAAACGTATAACTATTTTTAATATAATTAGTAAAGCCATAATCGCCTCCTGAGTAAATCCAAATTGGTTTATTATGTGTTTGAGCTTCTTTTTGTAATGCTAAAAAGGCGACTCTTTCTTTTAGGAATTTAGCATAATCTATAGGAAATATAACAATATCGCATTCTAAAACAGAATCTACTAATTTATAGTGTTCTAGTAATACTTCGTCTTTTAAAAAGTGCAAGTCGAACAACAACGGAAACACACTTTTACGGTGTGTTTCGTTTAAAAATTTAGAATCTGTGTATAGTTTAAGCATTTTATTTATTTCTTAAAATAGTACTCCAGTACATACTTCTATTC
>NZ_JBSHNS010000370.1:0-405 GCF_053601635.1 Pontimicrobium sp. MEBiC01747 | reverse complement strand
GTCTGCTGCATCCCAATCGCCTCCTTGTGGAAGTGTTACGTCTGTTGCATCAAACTCACATGGGTTGTTCCAGTCTGTACCATTTGGGCCTGGTGTTCCATCGCCATCTGGGTCTATCTCATCGCCATTTGTTACCCCATCTCCATCGCAATCTGCATCTGCAAATATTGGGTTATTTAAATCTTCGTCGCCTAATGTTCCATCATCTGTACATGGATCATTTGGATCTGGATCGGTTCCATTTGGTGTTCCATCTCCATCACAGTCTGCTGCATCCCAATCGCCTCCTTGTGGAAGTGTTACGTCTGTTGCATCAAACTCACATGGGTTGTTCCAGTCTGTACCATTTGGGCCTGGTGTTCCATCGCCATCTGGGTCTATCTCATCGCCATTTGTTACCCCATC
>NZ_JBSHNS010000369.1:0-2166 GCF_053601635.1 Pontimicrobium sp. MEBiC01747 | reverse complement strand
ACTTAAAAATAGAAGATGATTATAAATATTTGTTTTTTGAGTTTTGCGATGCTAAACAAATAAATATTGAGTTACTAAATGCAAAACATCAAGTAGAGCTATTAGATCGACTATTTAAAATAAGTGAAGAGTTCTTATCTTTTATAACACAATACAAACAAGACACTAAAAATTAAAGCTTACAAAAATTAATATAGCATTCTATACTAAATCCTAATTTCAAAAGTTATATTTTTATCGTTTAAAACGAATGTATCTAATTCTTGGTCTATACAAAATTAAATACAACGTAAAATGCAATTTAATTATATGAAACGTACGCTATACTTTTTTATTTGTTTTGGTTTTCTTTTACTTTGGAGCTCTTGTCGTAAAGACTTCGAATTTTCACCTAGCACTGGAAATTTAGAGTTTTCTAAAGACACGGTATACTTAGACACTGTTTTTACAAACATTGGTTCCAGTACTTATAACTTAAAAGTATACAACCGCAGTAACGAAGATATTAGTATTCCATCTGTTGGGCTAAGCCGTGGAGAAAATTCTAATTATAGATTAAATGTAGATGGTAATGCAGGAAAGTCTTTTACAAATGTTGAAATTTTAGCCAAAGACAGTTTATTTATTTTTGTTGAAACAACAATAGATATTGATAATTTACCAACTTTAGATGAAGAATTTTTATATACAGATAAAATTGAGTTCGATTCTGGTGCAAACCTTCAAGAAGTAGAGCTAGTAACTTTAGTAAAAGATGCAGTATTTATATATCCAGATCGTGATAACACTACAGGAGTTATTGAAACATTAACACTTAGCTTAAATGGAGAAATTGTAGACACAGAAATACAAGGAAGAGAGTTATTACCAGAAGAATTAAACTTTACCAACCAAAAACCCTATGTTATTTATGGCTATGCAGCTGTACCTAATGGAGAAACACTAACTGTAGATGCTGGAGCACGTGTACATTTTCATGCAAATTCCGGGCTTCTAGTCTCTGAAGGCGCATCGCTACAAGTAAACGGAACATTAAGTACAGACCCAGACCTTTTAGAAAACGAAGTGATTTTTGAAGGAGATCGTTTAGAATCTGCTTTTGCAGATATCCCTGGACAATGGGGGGCAATATGGTTATTTGAAAACAGTGAAAATAACATTATAAATTATGCCACTATAAAAAATGGAACTGTTGGGCTTTTAACAGATGGTAATCCAGATGCACCTACAGATAAATTAACCATTACTAATAGCCAAATATACAATTCAAGTAATTATGGTATTTTAGCAAGAAACACATCTATAAGAGCTGAAAATTTAGTAATAAATAATTCTGGGCAAGTCTCTTTTGCCGCAACTTTTGGAGGAAAATACAACGTAACACATAGTACTATTGCAAATTATTGGAATACTAGTTTTAGACAATTTCCTGCTTTATTAATTAATAACTTTACAATAAATGCTAATGGGGATACTGTTATAACAGATTTAACCGAAGCAAACTTTAATAACTCTATTATATACGGTAATGATAACCCAGAGTTTTTAATAGACGAAATTCAAGCAGATCCTTTAAACCCTGTCGACTTTAATTTTAAATTTACTAATTGCATCGTTCGTTTTCTAGATAATAACAACGAATTTAATGGTGATAATTATAATTTTAATGATGCCACTAAATACGATAATATATTTCGTAACATAGATCCAAATTTTAGAGATGCTAACCAGAACGATTTAATTATTGGAGCGTCTTCAACTAACGGTATGGCTAGTCCAAACTTTACAATGCCTCCGTTTTTAGGTGTCGATATTTTAGGAGTAGACAGAACAGCAAGCCCAGATATTGGTGCTTACCAACATATTATGTTTTAACAAATAAGTATATTATTTTCCATACTTCTCCATATAATACTGATTATTAGTATCTATGGTATGTTTTTTGATGCATTTAAAACATCATCAAACTTTCAAAACCATGCAATACAAAACTTTAAAAAAAATAATGTTACTATGCATTACATTATTTAGCCTGCAATTTTCTTTTGCACAAGAATGTAACAATAATAATAACGCTGCAGCTACATCGCTATTTTTAAACGATTTATTTTTCAATAACTCAAATGATTCCACCCATTTTTATAATGGTACACTCACACTTAACAA
>NZ_JBSHNS010000368.1:0-14906 GCF_053601635.1 Pontimicrobium sp. MEBiC01747 | reverse complement strand
AGGTCCAACACAACGCGTTGTGTTGGACCTATTAGTATTTTTATATGTCATTAGTATTATTCTTTTTTAACTTACTTTCTAAACATTAATTATTAACTTTGTACTTTAAATTTAAAGTTATGATAGCAGCTAGTATATATTTAGGCATGATTGGGCCTTGGCAGATTGCAATAATAGTAGTATTAATTTTATTATTATTTGGTGGTAAAAAAATACCAGAATTAATGCGTGGTCTAGGTAGTGGAATTAAAGAATTTAAAGACGCTAGTAAGGAGGAAGAGGATACTACAAAAAAAGTGAAAGAAGATTAATCTTTCTTTTTATATATAATAAAACCCCAATGCAATGCATTGGGGTTTTTATTTAAGAGAATAATAGAATTTTAATGTTCTCATTTTAAATCTAAATTATACAATAGAATTCTCGACTATTAGTACATAGCGCTATTTATAAGCATAGTTAGCTACTTTGCAATAGCAAAGTAATTAATCCTTAGAGTTTTAGAATATATTCCTATGCATACAATAAATTGTTAAGTACGATAGTTTCTAATGCAGAATGCAGGTTAAATTGAGGACTAAAAAGTATTTCTAGGTATTGTTAACAAAATTGTACCTATAATAATACATGGAGCAGAAGTTCCTCCCGAAATTTCATTCATCTTCTTATCATTAAGCTCTACTATAGCACTTCTTTTAAATGCTAATTTTTTGTTTTGTGTTTTCATAATTTGTGTTTTTAATTAAACAAGTAATACATTCTTATTAAAACCTTTTAGTTAATATGGTTATTGTATATACTGAAAGTGAAACAGCTAAAGAGAATGAAGTTGTACCACCAGAAATTGCATCCATTTTTTCATCATTTAACTCAATAATATTCCGCTTTCTAAAATCTAATTTGTTGTTTTGTGTTTTCATAAGTACCTGTATTTATAGGTTATTTTCTTGTTGGACACATATCTTCTCCTCCTCCACATGTAAAAGTTGGTATGTTAATAATCGTTCCGCCAAAAACTGCATTCATATTTTTTTCTGTTAGTGCAACAATCGTGTTTTTGTTAAAATTTAATACGTTCTTGTTTTGTGTTTTCATAATTCTTGTTTTAAAATGTTAATATTTTCTACTATGCATTTGTAGAAAAAGATATGATTTAATCAAAATTTTGATACTCAAATTAACCTTTAAAAAACGCGTAAAACAAATGAGTCCTAGCCATTTTTATAAAAAAGACTAGGACTTCTAATAAGCTTAAAAAATAGTTTATAGTTAAGTTAATTCTTTAATTTTCTTAATATAAACAACAGGTGTAATGCCAGTAGCTTCTTTAAAGTATTTAGTAAAAGAGGCTGCTTTTTTATACCCTAATTCTTGGGCTATGGCTTTAGTAGAATATGCTCTTAGTTGTTTATTATGCTTAAGTTCTATTATGGCATAATTTATCCTTAATTCGTTTATATATGCGCTAAACGTTTTGTTTAGGTGTTTATTTACAATTTTAGAAAGATAACTGGTATTAGTTTTAAGTTTTTTAGCCATATTGTGTAGTGTACAATCTTGCCTTAAAAAGTACTTTTGGCTTTCTAACTTTTTAAGTTTTAATAAAATTTCGTTTACTTTTTCATCATCAATAACATAAAGGGATTCCTCTTGTTCTTTCAAATCATTTTTAGGTGGTTCTACTTGCTCTCTTTTTACAGTATTTAATTCTTTATGTTTTAAAGCTTCTTCTAACTTAACTCTGTTTTCTTCATGATCTTTAATACGTAACATGAGAATTTCGAATAACTCTTGATTTTCTTTCTTATTGGATTTATACTTATAAAACATAAGTACTAATACTATAAGTAGCAAAAAAGAAGCAATGCCCAGTATTTTCTTTTGTTTCTTTTGTTTTTCTTTTTCGTTATTGGTGATGTCTTCTTTTAAAAAATGAGATAAAACAAGAGATTCTTTTTCAATTTTTTGAATCTTCTTTACCTCTTCTTCATATTTTTTAGAATAATTCTTATAAAGCTCTATATCATTTAATTGCTCGTAAGCTTCTTTTAATAACTCATAATAGTCTCTTAATTGGTATGGACTATAAGTAATATCTTTTTTAAGTATTTCTTCTAAAATTATTACTTGGTTTTTATAGTCTTTTTGTAAACCATAAATTTTTGCCTGTTCATATTTTACTTCACTAAAAATATACTCTCCTAAATCTTCATTTTTAGCTATAGCTAATGCTTTTTGCATTGCTATTTTAGCCTGTCTCTCTTCCTGTTTTAGGATATAAGCTTTTGTTTTTAATAAGTAAAAATCATATAAAAACTTATGATTATTTGTTGCGCTTATATCTGCGAGTCCTTCTTCAATTAATATAATAGCTTCATTAGCTTGCTTATGCTCAATTTGTCGTTGTATTAAATATAATCTTATGTATTTAATTCTTTGTTTTGCTCCATTTTCTTTTGCCAGTTTGTACTGCTTTTTTAACTCTTCTAATCCTTCTCTTTTAAGATCAAACACTTTATATCTTAAAAAATCTAAATCTTTGTCAATCTTTTCTATTTGGTTATCTATTCCGTTTAATTCTGCAATATTTAAACCTAAATGTACTTGCTCTATGGCTTCCATATACATATTTCTCTTCTCATATGTTTTTGCAAGGTCTAGTATAAAGCGCACACTATCTTTTGGTTTTGAACAATGTTGTAATGCTTTTTCATGAAAATATAAAATACTGTCCATTTTATTAATATGAGTATACATTAAGATTAGAGTACCGTAACCTTCTAGTATATACTCTTCTTTATTAATTGCCTTACTCATACTAATAAATTTTTTAGTTGAAGGAATTACTTTTTCTCTATCATTTTTGTAGTATTTTATTAATGAATTCCTGAGTGCTTCGACTTCTGTTTCTGTAACTACTTGAGCTTTTCCAATTTTTAAAAAGAGTAAAAAAAGAATAAGGAAAATGCAATAGGGATTTTTAATCATTATTAATAGCAATTAATTTCTTAATTAAGAATATAGTATTTGTTTTTATAAAACAACTTTATAACACTACGTCTACAGTGTTGTTATACAGCGAGTTATTTTTTTTATTTTAAGAAATTTAAAAGTTCTTTTTTATAAAACAGACCTCTTTTTCTTTTGTTTTACTTATAAAAAATAAGAAATTCGAAGTGTAACTTTTCAATAAAAGTTTTATCTACAAGTTTAAAAAGAATTTATTAATCTAAATGTGTCTTAATTATATAAGGTCATTTACAAACTCAAATATATTATGAAAACAAAAATAAATGTGTTACAATTAAAAAAACTAAATGTAGTAGAATTAAACGAAAAACTATCGCATAAAATTATTGGAGGTAATACTACTACAATTTCAATACACGAAAGTAAAAACACCTCAACTGGTATTTGTAATGGTGTAAGGCCTCCTGCAATTACAACAACTGGTACCGACAATACAAGTGTTTAATTTTATCAACATTACAATATTAACAACATAAAACCCAATGTTATATTGGGTTTTATGTTGTTAGTACAATTTTTTATTCTTGAATTTTAATAGACTTTATCATCGCCTCTAACTCAAAAACATGTTCACGCTTACTAATAGATGGCGCGTCTACAAAACCTTCTGCTATAATAATTCTATTATTTGCTTTATCTTCTATACTATAATTAATAAATGGACCAGCCTTCCAAGCACCTTTAACATCCCAGATCCCTTTAGCTTCTAGCGTTGGTTTATTATCTATCGTGGTATTAAGTAAGTATGGTGCATAAGACATTTCTGTAGCCATATAACTACCTTCTACTGGTCCTTCAATATGCTCTTTACCAACAGAGTCTCTTATTTTTATTATCTGGCTTATAATATTTTCATCTTTATTAATAGCTTTTAATGGAAGTTCATAAAGCATTAGGTTAAGGGTTCCTGTTGGAATATCCTTTCTTATCCAGAAAAACTTATCTTCTGCTTTAGCAATTCGGTATGCTTTAGAAAAACGAATATCTATTCCTAATTTTTCTTTTATATCATCTGTGTTATGCAAAGACTTTGCTATACGACGCTGATACTCTTTAATTTCTTCTTCTTTAAATGCTTTTACTATTAAATCTGCATTGTCTTTAATTTGAGCTTTTATATCGCTAATAGAAGTACCACTAACCACTATAAGTTTTTGTGGTCTGGCATATTTGTCTTTAAATATTTTAACACCACTTTCTGTACCTTTTTCTACCTTAATTATAGATCTATTATTTCTAGCAAAGCCAGAAAAAACTTCAGTAGGGATTTGATTCATAGAAAACAACGGTTCTTCTTGAGGTAAACCATCTACTGGTGCTGCTAATACTTCTCGTAAAGTCTCTCCAACTGAGTTTTCCCAAAGCTCATTATCCATAACAACGGAAAGCGTATTTATTTTTGATGCAGATTGTGGTAGTATTTTTACTTTCTTTTTGTTATCCTCTTTGCAAGACGTTATACACAATATAGTTATTGCTATTAATAGTAGTTTTCGCATGATATAATATTTGTTTTGTTAGATTGTTAACTTTTTGAAACTTTTAAAACCATACCTGGTTTAAGTTTATTACCACTAATATCGTTCCAATCTTTAATATTTTGAACAGAAACTCCAGGAAACTTTTGAGCTATACCCCATAAAGAATCTCCACTCTTTACTTTATACGTTTTTCCTTTAAAATTTTTACTATTCGTTTTTGTTGTTTTTTTAGGCTTTTTTAAAGCCGCTGATGGGTTTCTAGGGAAAATGGTTAGCCTTTGCCCTATTTTTAAATTATTACTCCTTAAACCGTTCCATCTTTTAATCTGGCTAACCCTAACACCAAACTTTCTTGCTATTTTTCCAAGATAATCTCCACTTCGTACTTTATATCGTGTTTTAGTATCTGCTTTTAGTAATTGAGGTAGTGGTTTTTCTCGTTTATCAAATTCTGCTTTAGCAAATGCATACATTTCTTTTTCATTATTTACAAAAGCTCCAACAACATTTGCGGGTAACCTCAATGTATAGTTTTTACCTTCTATTACTGGAATAATATCTAACTTATACGAAGGGTTTAAAAACTGAAGTGTTTCTATTTTAACTCCTGTAAATTCTGAAACTTGATCTAGAGTAATCATTTGTTTTACTCTAATTGTATCGGTATCTATATAATTAAACTTTGGTTTATGTTGAATAAAGCCATGCTCTTTTGCATATTCAAAAATATACATCGTAGCTAAAAATGCAGGCACGTACCCAGCTGTTTCACGTGGAAGATTAGGGCGTATGTTCCAATAATTTTTATATCCTCCAGAACGTCGTATTGCTTTACTTACGTTTCCAGGGCCAGAATTGTATGCTGCTAATGCTAAATCCCAATCTCCAAATATTTCATAGAGTTTAGCAAGATACTTAGAAGCAGATTCTGTAGATTTTATAGGGTCGCTACGTTCATCTACATAACTACTAACATCTAATCCGTATTGTTTACCTGTAGCAAACATAAACTGCCACAAGCCAGTTGCCCCTACTCTAGATTTTGCTCTAGGTTTTAAAGCAGATTCTACAATAGAAAGGTATTTCATTTCTAATGGAATGTTGTAATTATCTAATTCACGCTCAAACATTGGAAAATAATACTTACTTAACCCCATTAAACGCTCGAAAGATTGATGTCTATTTTTTAAAAATGACTTTATTACACTTTCTAGAGCTGGATTATATTCTACATTAAATGGTGTTTTTGCATTTAATCGCTCTAATCTTGCTTTTAAGGTGTCTGTGGGTAGTTCGGGATAATAAACGGCTTCATATTTTAAACCTGTTACCTCTCTATAAATAGTATCAAAAAGAGAGTTATTATATAACTCTTCCATCCATTTTTTATCTACCTCAGCTGCAAAGGCATGATCTTGAAACGTTTTTACAGTATCTGTAGGTTTTACAACGGCTTCTATTGTTTTTTTATACAGTGTTTTACCATCTATTATTGTATCTACAACATATTTTTCTCCTGCTACTAATTCTGCTTCTGTATACCTATTTGTTTTTTTCTGTAACGTGTCTTGAGCTTGCAATCCTGCACAGCTTAGTAACATTAAAAAGTGTATATATATGTATTTATATTTAATCATTTAAAGTGCTTTATATTACAACGTAGCGTATTAAAATATCTTATAATTAATTCTTTCTATTGTAAAATAGCAGCTATACCTGGTAGTGTTTTACCTTCTAAGCTTTCTAACATAGCTCCTCCTCCTGTACTTACGTAACTTACTTTTTTCTCAAATCCAAATTGTTTAACGGCTGCTACAGAGTCTCCACCTCCTACTAATGAAAATGCTCCTTTTTTAGTAGATTCTGCAATGGCATTTCCTAATTCTATTGTTCCATTAGCAAAACGTTCTAATTCAAATACTCCCAAAGGTCCATTCCAAAGTATTGTTTTGCATTGCATAACTACTTCATGAAATACGCTTACAGATTTTGGTCCTACGTCTAAACCTTGCCATCCTTCTTGTATAGCATTTACATCCATAACCTGTGTATTAGCATCGTTACTAAAGGCGTCTGCTGCTAAAACATCTACTGGTAAGTGTATTTGTACGTTTTTTTCCTTAGCTTGTTTTAAAATATCTAAGGCCAACTCTATTTTGTCATCTTCACAAATAGAATTTCCTATGCTTCCGCCTTGTGCTTTAATAAAAGTAAACGTCATACCTCCTCCAATTATAAGGTGGTCTACTTTATCTAGAATATTTTCTATAATCGTTATTTTAGATGAAACTTTTGCTCCTCCTAAAATAGCTAAAACTGGCTTTTCTCCAGTTTTAAGTACTTTATCTATACTTTTTATTTCTTGTTCTAATAAGTAACCAAAACATTTGGTTTCTGGAAAAAACTCTGCAACTATCGTTGTAGATGCATGCGCTCTATGTGCTGTACCAAAAGCATCGTTAACATATATATCTCCTAGTTTAGATAGTTGTTCTGCAAAAGCTTTATCTCCTTGTTTTTCTTCTTCATGAAAACGCAGATTTTCAAGAATTAATAATTCTCCTGGTTTTAAGTTAGCGACAGCCTTTTCTGCTTCTTCTCCAACACAATTAGACACAAATTTAGCTTCTACTCCTATTACATCTTCCACTTTGCCAACTATATGCTTTAAAGAGAATTTAGCTTCTACTCCTTTAGGCCTTCCTAAATGAGACATTAATACACAACTCCCCCCATCTTCTAATATTTTTATAATAGTTGGTTTTGCCGATGTAATTCTTGTAGCATCTGTAACCAAAAAATCATCATTTAGTGGTACGTTAAAATCTACTCGTATTAGTGCTTTTTTATTTTTAAAATTAAAGTCGTTAAGTGTCTTCATTATATTGTATTGGTATATTATTAATCTAAATTTATTTTTAAAATCCAAGCTTCCCTATAAAGAACATCTTGAATTATATCTTGTTGCTTCTTAAATGCTTCCTTTGCGCTTTCTGTTTTTAAAACATAAACATATCTCTTATTATTTTTAGGGTCTATAAATGTTTTAGGGTTATATCCTTTAGTTATTAAGGAGGCTTCCCATTTACCTGCACTTTTAGCATTTGTAAACGCATTAGTTATAACATAATAACCGCTTTTTAATCCTGCAATAAGTGTTGATTTTTGGTTCACTAAATTTTTAAACTCATCCGAATTATAATCTTTACGTTTTAATAATTTTTCATCCAAAGTACTTTTATCTGTTTTGGTTTCATTAAAACTAGGCTTTATGCGAGCCCTCGATATAATTTGATGTTTTGGCTGTTTAGAAGCAATAACTGGGGGTTTTATTTCTACTTTATTATTAAATGGGGTTTGACTTATTTCTGTTTGAAACGCAGTAAAAAACAAATAATATCTATCTGATTTCGTTTTAAACCTAAGTGTTGTACTGGTTATATCATTACTTATTATCGATTTTTTATAATTAGGTATTTTAATCCTTGCTATATCGAACCCTAAAGTATTTTTGCTGCTAGGTAAACGCGTTGTATTTATACAGCTGTATTTTGTAATACTGCTATTAAAAAAATTATATGTTTTTCTGGAATCGTTTAATAAAGGTAAAAACGTTTTATCATTTTTTATAATAGAAACGTCATCTAAAAGTAAAGAGGCATCTCCTTCTAAAGCCGATAAAAACAGGTCTGTTTTTACATAGCCTTGATCTATAGATTTAAAGTTTTTAAACTTAATATCTACAGTGTTTTTATTAACTAAACTAAATCCATTGTATGTTGCTATATATTTTGCATTTTTAGTTGGCGCCTTATAAATAACATATAATAGCCATCCACCAGCACTTCCTCCAGAAATAAAACCATTTGCTGCTTTTATATTAGCAACGGTATAATTTCCTTTTACTTCTTCTATGTTTTTAAGAATGTCTGTTACTTCTGCATAACAAACATAGGGAGCGTTTATGGTGTGTGTTGGCACATTTATTCCGTCGTAAATAATTTCGCCTTCTATATCTTGGTATTTTCCGTTTGGTGTTTTAAACTTTATTTTTTCTATGTCCTTCTTTCTTTTGTTGTGCCCTTTATAAACAAAATTATTATAATTTTTGTGTCTAGTCCCAGTATCGTAAGGGTAAGTAGCACTCCAGTATAAACCGGCATAAGATATTTTTTCTAAATCATCTGGCAAGTTAAGTAATGCAGAACTAGAGCTAAACGTTTCTGGATCGTTATCTATATCTACATATAGCATTTCTAGATCATCATTATTAGCTTCTACATCGTTAAATGGTAGGGTTTTGTTAACACTTAGTATGTTATTTCCTATTATCCTAGAGTCTCCGTAAATATAGAATTCATTTACTTGTTTAAAAGATTGACCTTCAATAGATGAATCGTCTTGTGTAGGCCTATTTTCTTGAGCAAAAAATAAGTTATTTCCTAATAAAAAAAATACAATTAGAATACTGTTTTTCATTTTAAGAGACTTCTCTATACTTTAAACCAAATAGCTATTGTTTTTTAAAACCTTCAAAGATATGTAATTAAGAGCATACCGTTAAGTCTTTCTACACACAAAATAAACAATGATATTTATACAATCTAAAAAAATAGTTTTTATTTATTTTGTAAACTATATTTGCTTTATGCTATTCAGTGATATTTTAGGACAAAACCATATAAAAACTTATCTAACAAAAAGCGTAGATAACGGCAGAATTCCTCATGCTCAATTATTTGTTGGGCCAGAAGGTTCCGGAACTCTTCCTATGGCTATAGCTTATGCTCAGTATATTTTATGTTCTAATATTTCTGGAGAAAATACTAACGGTAATGAAGCCTGTAATTTAAAGTTTAAAAACATTTCTCACCCAGATTTACATTTTGCTTTTCCTGTTACTACTAACGATAAAGTAAAACGACACCCTGTATCTAGTCATTTTTTAGAAGAATGGAGAGAATTACTAACCAAACAACCTTATGGTAATTTATTTGACTGGTATAAACTTCTTGGAGTAGATAATAAGCAAGGTCAAATTGGTGTTGATGAATCTGTAGATATTGTTAAAGCTTTAACTTTAAAAGCTTATGAAGGTGGTTATAAAGTTATGATTATTTGGATGGCCGAAAAAATGAATATTGCCGCTGCCAATAAACTTTTAAAGCTTATTGAAGAGCCTCCTAACAAAACCATTTTTATTCTTATAGCCGAAGATGAAGAACAAATAATTAGTACCATTAAATCTCGTTGCCAGATATTACATTTTCCTCCTTTGGCAGAGAATGACATAAAAGCTGCTCTAATTAAAAATTATAGTTTAGATGATAGTGTTGCTACAAAAATTGCACATCAGGCTAACGGGAATTATAACAAAGCTTGTGATTTAGTATATCAAGACAGTGAAGATTTACAGTTTGAAACTTGGTTTATTTTTTGGGTTCGTTCTGCTTTTAAAGCTAAAGGAAATAAAGGAGCTATTTTAGATTTAATTAAATGGAGCGAAGATATCGCTAAAACTGGTAGAGAGACTCAAAAACAATTTTTAAACTTTTGCTTAGACTTTTTTAGGCAAGCTTTATTATTAAATTACAACGCCAATGACTTGGTTTATATAGATATTAAAACCGAAAAGTTTAAGTTAGAAAACTTTGCCCCTTTTATTCATAATAACAATATCCTAGATATTTCTAATGAGTTACAGGATGCTATTTACCATATAGAGCGTAATGGTAACTCTAAAATTATACTCACAGATTTATCTATAAAGCTAACGCGTTTGCTTCATAAAAAATCTGTTTAGTTTAAAACTCAACTCTAAAAATTAAGTTAGGTGTTATACCTAAAGAGGTTTTTTCTAGTTCTCGTAATACATTATTTCCACTGCTTGTAAACCCTACTTCGTAGGTTTTACTTAAAATATTCTTTTTATTATAAATATTAAAAATAGAGAGTCCTATTTTTCCTTTCCATTTTTCTTTTGGAGAAAAATTAAACTTATAAGTTGTAGAGAAGTCCAAACGATGATAGCTAGGTAAACGCTCGTTATTTATTTTATCGTAAATTATGGTAACATTATCATCCTCATCTAAGCCAAGTCCTCTAGTATACGGTGCGCCTGTTCTATAGTTCCAGCCTAAAGAAAAGCTTAAATTGTTCCATATGTATGAATGCGACCAATTGATTTGATTGGTTATATGAAAGTTTGCTGGAAAAGACTCATTATTATTAAGGTTTTTAAATTTAAAGTTGTTGTTTACAAAAGAATAGCCAAACCAAGTTCTGTAATTATCTATTTTTTTCTTTAATAAAATATCGACTCCTTTAATATCACTTTCTCCAGTAGAAAAAGGGAGTACATTAAACCCTCTAGAAAAAGACGTTAATCCTTTTATTTTTTTAACGTAAAAATCGACATCTAGATTCCAACCTTCTTTATTAAAATTAACACCTACAGAGGCTTGTTCGCTTTTTAATAATGGAGATATATTATCTTCTGCTAAGATCCATAATTCAGATTCCAAGCCAAAGTTACTAACTACCAATTCTTCTATTTGCACTATAGTTTGGTGCAATTGTTCTGCTGATAATTTTAGCTTAAAGTTTGTGTTTAGTTTTGCTTCAAAATTAAACCTGGGCTCTACATAAAACTCATCTAATAAAGAGACTTGGTTAGCTCTAAGGCCAATGTTAAAAAGCCATTTATCATCATTCCTGTAGTTATATTCTAAATAAAGTGCGTGTATATTATTTACTGAAGTATTTGAAAAATTATATCTATCTTCTAAATCTCCTAAATCGTATGCATCTGTGTTATACTTAAAGGCGTAGTATACTTTGCTACTGGAAAAATCGTATCCAAAATTTACAGTTTTTTTATCATTAAGCCTCCAAATATTATGCAGAGCAATTCCATAATCGTCTATATTATTTTCTTTTTGGTAGTAATCGCTGAAACCTTCTGAAAAAATATTGCTTCCTTTATATTTTAAGTCATGGTACGATTTATATGCTTTTAAAGCCTGAGAAAAATTAGGGTTATAGCTATGCATCCATTTAATACTCATCCCTTGGTTTTCTACATCTAATTTATCTTTAGAAATGTCACCGAAAGCTTCATTAAAAAAATTATAATCAAGTTTATTAGTGGTAAATAAGCTACTAAATACTACTTTATCTTGCTCTGTAGGCTCGTATATTACTTTAGCTGTTATATCAGAAAATCTAAAGAATTCTTTAGTTATTTTAATAGGGTCACTATCGAAGAAGGTATTTCCTTCTGATATTTTAGTGTTTTGAAAGACTCTTTTAGATAAATTTTGAAAAGTAAATGTGTTTATTAAGTCGGTATACGAACGTCGCGTAGAGACCATTAAACCGAGTTTTTTACTTATTGGTGTTTTTACATAAACATCTGCATGCGTCATATTAAAACCAAAACCTCCTTTAGTTTTATTAGGGATATCATTTTGAGAGCTAATATCTATAACACTAGATATTCTATTTCCATACTTTGCTGTTGTGCCACTTGTAAATAGTTTAACATCTTTTATTATATACGGGTTAAATGCAGAAATAGAGCCAAAAAAATGTCCGGAATTGTATATTTTTATGTCATCCCAAAGTACTAAGTTTTGATCTGGTGTGCCACCTCTTACATATAATTCTGTTGCGGTTTCATTAGGGCTTTTTATGCCTGGTAATAATTGTAGACTTTGTAGTACATCTGGCTCTGTTAAGCCAGGCAAAATTCCTAGGCTTTTTGGTGTTATAACTATAGACCCATCTTTTCTTTTTTTTATACCTGTGGTTAAATATTCTGTAATAAATACTTCGTCTAATCCTTGGGGTTTTTGAAAATTATAATCAGGTTCTCCCGTTATGGTATAATATCTGTCTGAGACTTTTTGAAATTGTAAATTAGTTTGAGATTCTATTACAATTAAAACTTCTTCTAGAGTAGAGCCATCACTAATGTAGTTAACAAACTGGCTATCAATTAATTCAGAATCAAAAGACAGTTTTATATTAAATTTATTTTCTAAATCTAATATAACTTCTTTTACAGGAGTATTCTTATATGTAAATGATGTCTTTGTTTGAGACATCATTACAGAGTAAGTGAATAAAAATACTAATGTAATAAGCTTAAGCTTCATGTATTTGTTAAAAACTATTTAATAAAAACAGCAAATTAACAAAAAAAACTCAAGTTTTCTTATTTTAATGTAATTGTATTATCGCTATCTACAGAATAAGAGATATGCATTGGACCGAATACCGTTTGTAAAGCTATTTTAACGTCTTTATGTGTAAAACTTCCTGTAAAACGTTTGTTTAAATCTACTCCAGATGGGTTAACTTCAAGGTTATATTGGTTTTCTAATGATTTAATAACTTGGGTTAGCGGTGTATCTTTAAAAGAGCTTTCGCCACTTAACCATGTTGGTTTTTCTTCATTAAAGTTCCATTTCTCTACTACATTATCAACTACTCTAACCGCATCTCCTACAGTTAAAACAGTAGTAGTAGTAATGTTATTATCATTTATAGTAGATACCTTTACTTTTCCTTCGTGACATTTAACTTCTAAATAGTCTTTTCTAGAAATAACATTAAATTCTGTACCTAAAACTTCTACTAATCCTTCACTGGATTGCACTGAGAATTTAGTTCCTTTTTCTACGTCAAAAAATCCTTCTCCATTAAACTCTAACACTCTATTATTAGCCCAATTACCTTTATTAAAGTCTAATATAGAATTCGCATTTAAATACACTTTGGAGTTGTCTGGTAAAGTTACCACTTCTTGTTCTCCAAAATTAGTTTCATACTCATTGGTATTATTAAAAAACATAATACCCAATGCTACAATAAGTACTGCAGCAACTTTATATATCCAATTTGGTATTAGTTTTTTAACTTTCGTTGTATTTGCTTTATTATCTATTGTATTATATAACTTAGCTAAATTAGCTTCATGATTATATGATGGCATTTCAAGCATATTCATACCATCATTAATCTTTTTATATTCTAGATAATGTTTCGATTCTTTAAATGCACGTGTTTCTTCTGGTGTTAATTCACCAGCTATCCATCTTGCTAAAAAAGTTTCATCAAATGACTCTTTTCTCATCTTAAAATTCTTTACTTTTTATGTATAAAACAATTTATGTAGATTTTACCCTACTTATATTGTATACTTAGTTTATACATTTCCTATTTTTTCTCTTAATATAACCAATGCTTGGCTCATTCTTTTTTCTACTGCTTTTACAGAAATTCCTGTTATTTCTGCTATTTCTGAATATTTTTTTTTATCAATCCTGCTTAATAAAAATACTTCTCTCTGTTTTGGAGGTAAACTATCTATAGCTCCTGTTAATTTGGCCATGAACTCTTTTTCTTCTAATATAAACTGTGGAGTTTCATTAGTACTTACCTTTAAATTTAGTTTTTGATGGTTTAATACAACTTTTTTGTGTGCTACTTCATTTAAAAAGGCATTATTAGCTAATGTAAATAAATATGATTTTGCTTTTTCAAAAATTACTTTTTCGCAATTATTCCATAGTTTAATAAAAGCATCTTGAACTAAGTCTTCTGCTTGCTGTAAATCTCCGCATTTATAGTACATATAATTGCGCATAGATTCTGAATAATTATTAAAAATTATTTCATAATTTTTCTTTTCGCAAACAGATTTTTTATCCATAAAACGGTTTTTAAAAGGGGTTTTCCTGCTTCAAATCTAAATAAAAAAAAATAAAATTAGGGTATTTCTTTTCTAAGCTGTTTAATAATCAAAGCAATTACATATTATAATGTAATCTTGTTAAAATATTAAAGTCTTGTTTATCTTTTAAACTATAGTGTATTTCTAATATGTAAAAAAGATAAATTATTTAAGATTTTTTTAGATTTAGTTGGTTTGGTTATAATTTACGGCAAAGTTAAATACTTTGCTCGTAAATTATAGAAAGCTAAGTCTGTTGAAATAAAAGTTAGATTAGTTGGTTAGTTATAATTTGCGGCAAAGTAGTTTTTAAACATTAAATCTTTGCCCGCAAATTATCTTAAAAACCGGCTAACAAAAGATAAAAGTTATTAGTTAGATTGGTTGGTTATAATTTGCAGCAAAGCAAATATAAAGGCTTTGCTTGCAGATTATACGTTAGAAAAAACAAATAGAAACTTGTTTTCTATTACAAAATTTATAGATAGAATGATTGCAATGTTATTTATAATGATTTTGAAAAAAATAAAGCAGAATAAACAAAAACGTTTGTTAAGAACCCCTTCAAGAAACACGATTAAATATGAGAAAAAGACAAATTTGCTATTAGAACTACAATAGCAAATGTGATTTATCAAGCTTAATAAAATTAATAT
>NZ_JBSHNS010000367.1:0-1406 GCF_053601635.1 Pontimicrobium sp. MEBiC01747 | reverse complement strand
GTTTTAGTGATTGTGCTATATTACGAGTTATACATAATAAATTTACTTTATTTTTATGTATGTAATTAGGAATGTTTGAACTGGATTTTGCAGAATCATCAAATTCAAAAACAATAGTTTTTTGTAGTTTAGAATTTGAGGTTTTAGAAGCTGTATTTTCTATAGCTTTACTAACCGTTTTAAAAACTTTAAAAGGTTTGTTTGTTTTGTTCTTTAAATTTTCTGCGATACTTAGCTTGTTTTTAAGCGTAATCTCTTCAATAAAACCTATGGAAGGGTCATTAAATGTGGCTAAAGTTGTTTCGGTACCAGAAATTAAAAGTTCTATGTTATGGTTTTTTAATAAATGCTTAGTAAGCCCGTCACCTAAAGCATTAATAAGCTTTGGTTTTCTTTTACCAATAACCACAATATCTGGTTGTATGCTATTTATGTAGTTTTTAACTTCATTAATGACATTTCCAAAAGTAAAATGATGCTTTATAGATAGATTTGTAGTATTAGAAAAAGAAGCAATACGCTGTTTTATTTCCTTTTTACTATCACGCTCTATATCACTCATGTCTCTCATTACCGCTAATTGGTTGCTAGATTTGGTAGCATCTGTAGGGGGTTTTATATGTAAAATATCTACAGAGCCATTTATAGTTTGGGCTAAATTAATAGCATTATTTAAGGCTATATCTGCAGCTTTACTCTCATTAAATAAAACAAGTAGTTTATATTTTGAATTTGGTTTATGCATAGTGCTAAATAGTTTAAGCGCTTTTTGGACGCAGTTTAAAAAATTGAATAAAGCTTTCTGGGTTTTCTACAATGCCTCTTTCTGAAATTAATTGAATATCGATATTTCTATTTCTAGCCTTTTCAGAGAAATCTTCTAAAATTTCTATAATATCATTATCTAAATATCTTGTTTTTCTAACATCTAACTCTAAATAAGTATCTCTAGGAAGGCTATCTAGCTCTTTTAAAATAGCACCTTTGTTGAAAAAAGTTACTTCTTCTGCAAGGGTCATTTTTATTTTGTGCTTTCCGTTACTTTTATCTTCAATATGTAAAAAGTGAGAGTTTTGGAAACTTTTAATTAGTACAACCACAATACCTACAGCTAAACCAACAGCGATACCTAATAGTAGGTTTGTAAATACAATACCAATAACAGTAACAACAAAAGGTACAAATTGTTTCCAACCTTTATTATACATAATTTTAAATAAGGCAGGTTTTGCTAATTTATAACCAACAATTAATAATATAGCGGCTAAAACAGCTAAAGGAATTTTATTTAATAATCTAGGAATTAATATAACAGAAATTAATAATAAGAAACCGTGAATAATAGCAGACATTTTTGTTTTTCCTCCAGATTGTATGTTAGCAGAACTACGAACAATAACTTGAGT
>NZ_JBSHNS010000366.1:0-7027 GCF_053601635.1 Pontimicrobium sp. MEBiC01747 | reverse complement strand
AGGCACACAAGCCAATTTACAAGGTTTTTTAGACAAAGCTATAGCCTTAAATTTACGTAATAGTATTTTTATTGATATTACTGCAAGCGAAGCCGTATCAAATTTATATGCTGAGTATTTAAAAAATAGTATTGCGGTAGTAGCTTGTAATAAAATAGCATGCTCTAGCGATTTCGAAAACTATAGCAATCTAAAACACTTATCTGTAAAATACAATGCGCCATTTTTATTCGAAACTAATGTGGGTGCAGGCTTACCAGTAATAAATACACTAAACAATATGGTAGCCTCTGGAGATAAAGTAACCTCTATACAAGCCGTATTATCGGGGAGTTTAAACTTTATCTTTAATAATTATACCGATAAAAGAAACTTTCATGACATTGTAAAACAAGCACAATTTGAAGGCTATACAGAACCTGATCCAAGAATTGATTTAAGCGGTATAGATGTTGTTAGAAAAATTTTAATTCTAGCCAGAGAAAATGGCACTAATATAAATGTAGAAGATATTACTAACGAGTCCTTTTTAACTGAAAAAAACTTAAAAAGTAATACTGTAGACGATTTCTACGATTCTCTCATTGAAGACGAAGCGCATTTTAAAACCTTATATGCTGAAGCTAAATCTAAAAACTGTCAATTAAAATACGTTGCCGAATTTAATAACGGAAAAGCAAAAGTAGGCTTAAAACACATTCCTGAAGGACACCCGTTTTATAATTTAAAAGGGAAAGATAATATTGTAATGTTTTATACAGAACGCTATCCAGAACAACCTATGATTATAAAAGGAGCAGGTGCTGGTGCAGATGTTACAGCTTCTGGCCTATTTGCAGATATTATTAGAATAGGAAATAATTAGAGGAATTAGGAAAACTATAAAATAGATTATCATTACAAAGATGTAGGACGTGCAATCTGTTAAATGATTAACGATTGAAGAACAACGAGTAACGATTTTTGAATTACTTACTCTTACGAAGTTCAAGTTTTAATATTGTCATTCCTATGCAGACAAGAATACACTTAAGGTAATAAAGTATGATATCAAATACATTGTAAATTGATACACTAGCGTCAGTTAGAGTAAAATTCTTTTTTCAAGAATTTTGTATCGAGAACCATTAAAACAATAATTAAGAGATTCCCGTCTTTACGGGAATTAAAAAAGATTACCGCTTTCGCGGCAAATAGATATGAAAGAAATAAAAATATTTTCACCAGCAACAGTAGCAAATGTGTCCTGTGGTTTCGATGTGTTAGGCTTTTGTCTAGATACCATTGGCGATGAAATGGTTGTTCGTAAAACCGAAACCAAAGGTATTACTATAACAAAAATTGAAGGCTACAATTTACCATACGAAGCAGAACAAAATGTAGCAGGAGTTTCTGCATTGGCATTAATAGAACATGCTAAACCCAATTGTGGCTTTGAAATAGAAATCTATAAAAATATAAAACCAGGAAGTGGTATTGGTAGTAGCTCGGCAAGTGCAGGAGGAAGCGTATATGCTATAAACGAACTATTAGGAAAACCATACAATACCACAGAGTTAACCTATTTTGCTATGAAAGGAGAAGCTTTAGCCAGTGGTAGCGAACATGCCGATAATATTGCTCCTGCCCTATTTGGAGGTTTCACTTTAGTAAAATCATGCGAGCCCTTAAAAGTATTACAACTTCCTACACCTAAAGCATTATATGCTACTATAATACACCCAGAGATTGAAATAAAAACCGCAGAAGCTAGAGCCATACTACCAAAAAACGTTCCATTAAAAAGTGCTATTACACAATGGGCAAACGTAGGAAGTTTAGTGCATGCTATGCATACTAACGATTATAACTTATTAAGTCAATCGTTAAACGATGGCATTATAGAACCCTACAGACAACAATTAATTCCACATTACAATACCATAAAAACCGAAAGCATAAAAGCAGGAGCCTTAGGCTGTGGTATTTCGGGTTCTGGCCCTTCAATTTTCACATTAAGTAAAGGTGAAACCAATGCAAAACAAGTTGCAGAAGCCATGCGTAATGTATATTCCAAAACCGATATAAATTTCAATATTTATGTTTCTAAAATAAATACAGAAGGCATAAAAGCACTAACTACTAACCACTGAATACTGAATACTGAATACTGAATATGAATTATTACTCTTTAAATAAAAAAGCACCAAACACATCGTTTAAAGATGCTGTAATAAAAGGGCTAGCACCAGATAAAGGTTTGTACTTCCCAGAAACAATAACACCTTTACCACAATCGTTTTTCGAAACTATAGACAACTTATCGTATACAGAAATAGCTTATAAAGCCATTAAACAATTCGTCTCTCCAGAGATTCCAGAAACCGTTTTAAAGACCATTATAGATGAAACCTTGTCCTTTGATTTTCCTGTAGTAAAACTTAATAATGCAATTTCTACATTAGAGCTATTTCATGGTCCAACTATGGCGTTTAAAGATGTAGGCGCACGTTTTATGGCGCGCTGTTTAGGCTATTTTAATAAAGAAAACACAAACGAAGTTACCGTTTTAGTCGCTACTTCTGGAGATACAGGTGGCGCTGTAGCCAATGGTTTTTTAGGCGTAAAAGGCGTTAACGTGGTTATTTTATACCCAAGCGGAAAAGTAAGCGATATACAGGAAAAGCAACTCACTACATTAGGGCAAAACATAACCGCTTTAGAAGTAAATGGCACATTCGATGATTGCCAAGCTATGGTAAAACGTGCTTTTTTAGATGATACAATAACCTCGCAAATGCAATTAACATCTGCAAATTCTATAAATGTAGCACGATGGTTACCACAACTATTTTACTTTATGTTTGCTTACAAACAATTGCATAATACCCACAAAAACATTGTATTTTCTGTACCTAGTGGTAATTTTGGTAATGTTTGCGCTGGTATGATGGCGCAGCAATTAGGCTTACCAATACAGCATTTTATAGCCTCAAACAATGCAAATAATGTGGTAACAAATTATTTAAAAACCAAAGAATACACACCTAAACCCTCTGTACAAACCATAAGTAATGCTATGGATGTTGGAGACCCAAGTAATTTTATACGCATACAAGAAATTTATAACAACAATTTTAAGGCCTTACAAAGTAACTTATCCTCTTATAGTTTTACAGACGAAGACACTAACGTAGCCTTAAAAGAAATCTATGACTTATATAATTATGTAGCAGACCCGCATGGAGCTGTGGGTTACTTAGGCTGCAAAGCATATTTAAAAAATAATCCCAATGCACATTGTGTATTTTTAGAAACAGCACACCCTACTAAGTTTTTAGATATTGTGGAAGCCGCAATTAACGAAAAACAAGACCTACCAGCACAAATACAGGCAGTAATGCATAAAACAAAAGTGGCGACAAGCATAAGCACTTATAAGGATTTAAAAACGTTTTTATTAAGCTAAAAGAATTACTGTTTTAACATTTAAAAAGTGTTTTTTAGATACAAACCCGATAATTATTGGATTTGTATCTAAAAATCTAATTCCTTAGCCTTGTACATAAGTACAAATTGAAAGTTTATATTCTAGTATAAAAAAGGTATTTAATATCTGTAACCAATCATAAAATTTAGCATCAACCTTAACTTGTTTTAGGTTCTCACCTAGACGCATTTATGTTTTTAAGTATTATGTTAAAACAAGTTAAGCTTCGCGTTATAAATAGTATTATAACACGAAAAGGATAGTCGGTAAAAATATTATGTTATTTAATATTCATCTCACATAAAAATATATTGTAAACAAATAGTACAAAATATATTTTACATTATAAAAACACCTTAGTTCCTTAACTAAATTTCCATACAAAAAGTTAGCGTTCCATTTTTATGGAGAATAACAAACTAAATAGACCAACACTCCAAAAATTTAATTTTCGTAAAACAAACTCAATTAGGTTTCACGTACTAATTAAAGCTTTTCTAGCTTATTATGTACCTTATCTATTTCTGTATCTATATATGCTTGTGCATAATGCACATACCTATTAAACGAGTTACTTGCATGGCTATGCCCACTAATTTTACGCACTAAATGCTCTGGCATACCTAAAATTAATAAAGTAGTAATAGCCGTTCTACGCATCATGTGCGAACTCATTTTATCGCAAAACCTAATACCTTTTACAGATGCCCCTTTAGGTTTCCCTTGTCTTTCTCTAGATACTTCTATAGGGTTTGTAAACCCTGCCTTCTCTCCTATTTGCTTTAAACTTCTATTAAAAATAAACAAGCTAATACTTCCAAAAACAGGCGTTTTTGCCGATGTCTTTTTATAATTTTTATAAATAGCAATGGCATAACTAGGTAATTTTATAAAACTATAAGTTTTGGTCTTTTGCGACTTTATCTTTAAATACCACTCCTCCCCTTGCTTTTCAAAATTCTTGTTCGTTAAATTAAAAATATCCGAAAACCGAAGTCCTGTTGTACAACCAAATACAAAAACATCCTTAATACGCCGCATTGCAGGAGTTAAACTATTGGTAAACTCAACATCATGAATTAAAAACTTTAATTGCTCTGGAGACAATACCAAAATATCCACTTCCTCTTTGCGTACATAAAATAAACGCTGAAAATCTCCAGTAGGAAAATCTTTATCATTCTTTAAATAATTAAAAAAAGTACGAATCATTTTTATGTTAGCCCCTACATAATTATCAAAACACCCTTTTTTATAGAGAAACTCTGTAAATTTTTTATAAAACTTTTTCCAATAGTTCTTCTCCGAGCCTAATTCCCTTTTATTTAATTTTGAAGCATCGCAAATACGAAGCTCAAAACCCGTGTCTGTTGTAAACTGTATTAAATTATTAAGTGTATATCTATAATTGTCTATAGAACCTTTGGTAATACGTTCTCCATTTTTTTTTAAGCGCTTACCTGTTTCACTTTCTCTTATAAATTGCTTAAACAGAGGAACAATTGGAGTTGTTGTTTTCATAAAATAATAGACCGTTAAAAACAATAAAATTTATCTTTTTATTTATCAAAAAAAGAGGTACCTTTATTACAAATATAAGGCTTAAAATAGCAATATTATGCAGTTTTAAGCTTGTATTAAAACAATTGAACGTTCTTATTTTATTGAATGTAGTAGTACTTTTGATTACTATTCTTTTGGTATGCTAGTACCTAATCGTAATGGGAGTAGTGATGGATATAGGTATGGCTTCCAAGGGCAGGAAAAAGATGATGAGATTAAGGGGGAAGGGAATTCTGTAAACTACAAATTTAGAATGCATGATCCTAGGGTTGGGAGGTTTTTTGCTGTTGACCCGTTAACAAAAGATTATCCTCACTATACTCCTTACAGTTTTAGTGGTAATAAAGTTATACACGCTATTGAATTAGAAGGCTTAGAAGAAGCTATTTTAAGTCAAATTGAGAATGCAGATTATAGTAAATGGTATGATGTTTTTCTTCCTAAAAGGTTTTCTGACATGTTACAAGGCGGAAGAAAAGCAGAAGCTCTCCAAAATTTCAAATACCCAAAAGAAAGAAAACAACCAGGGAAAAATATCACAGGAAATTATTTTGGAGATATGGCTGTATATCTATTAGGGGCTAATAGAATTATTGAAGCTAATAATGGAAATAGAATGGCAAAAAGCCAATTAATTCTTGAAGCACCTCTGTTTTTTCTCCCTTCTGCAAGAACATCAACATTATATCGTAGTGCAACCAAAAATCTATTTAAAAGTACGAAAGGCTATCAAAGATATTTTAGAGTGCAAGGAGGGGGAAGCTTTGACCGTGTTTTTATTGATGATTTAGGAAATGTAACTTTTAGAAAAAAGGGAAATATAAGTTTAAGTAGAGGGAATTTAGACCATGCAAGATATTTTCAAGGAATAAGAGGAGACGAATCAAAGATTTTTTCTTTTGAAATTCCAGACTGGCTTGATAATATGGTTGATGAGTATACAATACCTCAACCTTTTGCAAAAACAAACCCATTATATCAAAGAGGATTAGCTCCAAAACTGGTTGACCCTAGACAACCTGGAACTTCAATTGAGTTTCCAAATGTTTGGGGTCGATGGTTTGAAGAAAATATAAAACCTAGAAGTGGAACAATAATTGACTAAATTATGATTGAGAATAAAAAAGCAAATTACGAAGAGTTATTGATTTGGGGTTATCCAAAAGGGGATATAAATGATATAAACGATATTTTAAGAAATGAATTTTCTAAGATAATGGAAATGCAATCCGCATTTAGTTTAATTATCGAATATAAAAATGAGGGAATTAAAAGATTGGGTTTTTTTTTAGACTGTAAATTTTCTAATGAAAATATAGAAAGAATTTATAATTTTTGTCAAGAAAATATAGGAGAAATTGATATATTTTATTTTGAAGATTTATCAAATGAATTAGAAGAGGAAATTCAAAAAAAATATTTACCTTTTTACAAAAAAAATGATGGAATATAGAATACAAAATAATAATCAAATAGGATTTCCTTTTAATGAACATTGGAAAAGTTTTTTTATTAGTTTAAGCCCCAATATTGATTTTATTGATGATGATGATTATAATTTTAAGTATTTAACAGAAGGGAAAATAGGTATTTCGTTAGAAGACCATTTTATTCATATTTGGTTTGAGGAAGAAAAATTTAATAATCAAAGTAGTGAAAGAATTGTTCAAGAGTTTTGTTATAATCTACGTAAGCGTTATGGAGATAAGATAGAGTCGCAATCTATATAACTCCCAGCTACCGCTAGAATCTTTCTAGTGGCGGTATGAGTAAGCAGCAACAATAATATTTCTAGTATAGATAATTACAAATAAACAAAAGCTTTTACAATAATTTTGTAGAAGCTTTTGTATTTTAGAGTAATGAGTAGAAATTATAAATTCCACAATAAATCTGGTTTATACTTTGTGTCTTTTGCTAGGCACTAATCGTCAAAACCGCAACAAAAAGGTTCCAAAGTTGGAACAAGTATTGTAAATAAAGGGTTTGTGGCTA
>NZ_JBSHNS010000365.1:0-404 GCF_053601635.1 Pontimicrobium sp. MEBiC01747 | reverse complement strand
TTATAATCGTCAGTATAATAGGTGTCAGGGCCATTCCATTCTTGACCAGCAAAAGAGACTTTAGTATTGTAATATAAATTAGCTGTTTGTCTACCAGGAGCATGTGTGCGAACTGGTAAATCATAAAATTCTATTTGATATGTTGTATTAGGTTCTAGATTATTTACTTGAGTATAAACCCCCGATAAATTGGTGTCTGTATGTTTAGATTTATTCCAGTACGCCATAACACTTTCATGACCAGAAGGCGGTGTTTTTATACGGTGTGGTCTCATCCAGATATTTGTGCCAGTACCTTGATTTAATAAAACATCACAATTGTAATCATTATAAAAATCTTCTGTTAGTAATACATGATAAGCAGCATAATAAATGGTGGCTTTCCATGGAAAAGGACCGTTGCC
>NZ_JBSHNS010000364.1:0-2554 GCF_053601635.1 Pontimicrobium sp. MEBiC01747 | reverse complement strand
TCCATACAGACATATCTGTAACTATAGCAAAAGCTAGAATAAAGCCAGCTATCCATACAAAAATCATAAAAACCTGTATGTAACTGTCTACAGGCTTATCTTTTAAACGAGGAATAGTCTTAAAAAAATCTTTTAACGCATTCAATAAACTTCTAGCAATCCACAACGTTAAAATAATACCAAAAACTTTAAATGCCTTTTCTATTTTACCTTCTATAAAAGGAAAATCAACAAAAACAGTTGGTGTCGCTTCTAAAGCAATAATTAACGGAATAATGTGAGCTATATTTCTTGGAACTTTGTTTTTAACTAAAATATCATCAAAATTAGATTTAGTACGGGCAGCAAAGTTGCTAAAAACGTTTATTAAAAGCCGTCTAACTATAAAATCTACTATAAATACTATTATTAATAAAGCAAGTAGTAGTGCTAACATATTTAAATAGGTAGCTATAGTTTTAGACACTTCTATAGAAATTAAGTAATCGTAAAGCCAATGTGTAATGCGTCGCATATTAATAGTGTATTAAGCTGCAAAATTAAGGGGATTTATCTTATTAGAGTAATAATATATCGTTAATTATAAACTATAGTTGTCTAGGTTAAGGTTAACGCTATTAACTTCTCCAACAGCCATACCATTTAAAAAAACATCCCCAACACGAATACGTACTAAACGCAACGTAGGAAAACCAACCGCAGATGTCATTTTTCGTACTTGTCTAAATTTACCTTCTGTTAGCGTTATAGATACCCAAGAGGTAGGGCCGTGGCGTTCATCTCTAATTTTTTTCCACCGTACAGGCAATTCGGGTGGTGTTTCTAATGTAAAAACTTTACAGGGTTTGGTTTGGTATTTTTTACCATCAAAACCAATTTCTACACCGTTTTTAAGTTTAGTTATAGCATCATCTGTAATAATTCCATCTACCTGCGCATAGTATTCTTTTTCTATATGGCTACTATTTATGTAATTACTTAATTTACCATCTGTAGTGAGTAGGAGTAGACCTTCGCTTTTTTCATCGAGTCTACCAATAGGCATCGTGCCTTCTGGAAATTCGCCAAGTTTACCAAGAAATGTTTTGCGTTTTTGCTGTGTAGAATTACTAGCAAATTGACTTAACATACCGTAAGGCTTAAATATTTTAAAATGTTGGTGTGTTTTAGTTGCCATTTAAAATACTATAAACTAAAGCCTTGGTTATGGTTTGTCCTTTTGCTTTTTCACGAATTGCATCGTAACTAAATCTAAAATCGCAACCCGTTTTGTATTCGCTGCAGCCATAAGCTGTTTTTCCTTTTATAACTTCACCTTTTTTGCATTTAGGGCAAATTAAGGTATCATTAGTAGTGTTTTTAGTCGCTTTTGTTGTCGTTTTTTTAGGCTCTAATTTTATATTGAAATCATCATCAAAGCGTAATAAGCCTTCCACTTTACCAGTTTCGGTTTTAAAGCCCTTTAAATTTACAGTAGAGCCTTTTTGTAATAAACGAATGTATTGTTTCTCAGAAATTGTTTTATCACTAAATTTAAAAGGTAACATAAAACGGCATCCTGCTTTAAACTCGCTACAACCATAAGCTGTTTTACCTTTTATAAGCTGTCCTTTTTTACATTTAGGGCAGTTTTCGTTTGTAATAGCAGCACTTGTTTTTTTAGAAGCCTTTTTAACAGGAGTAGGTTTTGCAGTAACATGAGAAATATTAGCTTTTTTAGTTTCGCTACGAACTTCGTATACTAGATGGTCTACCATACGTTTCATCTGTTTTATAAAGCTTCCTGCATTATAATTTCCTTTTTCAATTTCTTTTAATTGTTTTTCCCAAGACCCAGTTAATTCTGCCGATTTTAATAATTGGTTTTGTATCGTATTTATGAGTTGAATGCCTATTGTTGTTGGTAAAACTTGTTTTTTGTTTCGTTTTATGTATTTACGTTTAAAAAGTGTTTCTATAATGTTGGCACGCGTAGAGGGACGACCAATTCCGTTCTCTTTCATGAGTTCTCGCATCTCATCATCATCAACTTGTTTCCCCGCAGTTTCCATAGCCCGAAGTAGTGAGGCTTCTGTATATTGATTTGGTGGACTCGTTTTCTTTTCTAAAAAAGAAGGCTCGTGTGGGCCTTTTTCGCCTTTTTTAAATGTAGGCAATATTCCAGACTCTTTAGTTTTTGCATTTGCATCTTCGAAAACAACACGCCAACCTTTTTCTAATATTTCTTTTCCTGTGGTTTTAAAATTTACAGTTTCTGCTTTTCCAATTACGGTTGTGTTAGATACTTTACATTCTGGATAAAATACCGCTATAAAACGTTTGGTTATAATATCGTAAACCTGTTTTTGGTTGTATTGTAGGTTTATTTGTATTCCTGTTGGTATAATGGCGTGGTGGTCGGTTACTTTTTTATCATCGAATACCTTTTTCGATTTTTTAATAGTTTTTCCTAAAAGCGGTTGCGTTAATGTAGCATAATTTGTTAATTTTTGAAGTATGCCTGGCACTTTAGGGTAAATATCGTTTGGTAAAAAGGTGGTATCTACTCTTGGGT
>NZ_JBSHNS010000363.1:0-209 GCF_053601635.1 Pontimicrobium sp. MEBiC01747 | reverse complement strand
TTATTTTCTTCAATAATCTCACTATCTAAATCTCCATCCCCATCAATATCTGTATCAAAAACACCATCATTATTGGTGTCCTCTGCGATATCTATAATACCATCTCCATCAATATCACCATAACTTAGCCTAATGTTACCTAAATGGTCTTTGTATTGGTAGATATACTCAAAGCCACCAGTATTATCTGGTTGTATATAGCCTTCAGG
>NZ_JBSHNS010000362.1:0-2091 GCF_053601635.1 Pontimicrobium sp. MEBiC01747 | reverse complement strand
CACACCAGTATCTACACTTGGAAATATGTTTAAAACAACTTTATGTCCTTCAAAATCTGATAGAACTTGAGTAGATAAGTCGCTTACTGTTAATTTAAAGTCTGGAGCTTTTGTTCCTATTTGGGGAAGGCTACCTGATGTTTCTGCAGGATTTCCGCCTAATGTAATTGATGCCATTTCTATTGTTTTTTAATTAGAAGACTAAAAATAAACATTAATTATATGTTACCCTATATTATTTCTGTTGATTTTATTTTAAATAAATTATAGTTATTGATTTTTGTTTAAAGTATAATTAAAAACTATTATTAAATAAAAACTATCAATTTTTTGAATGTTGACCGAGCGCTTTAATTAACTAATTTTATAACAAGATTAAATGAATAACAACTAAAATATAAATACTATGAATAATCAAAATGGGGATATTAGCAAATGTCCTTTTCTGAGTGGAGAACAAACTAAAGCTGCTGGTGGCGGAACATCTAATAGAGATTGGTGGCCAAATGAATTAAAATTAAATATTTTAAGACAAAATGGAGCTAAATCTAATCCATTAGGAGAAGATTTTAATTATGCTGAAGCTTTTAATAGTGTTGATTTTGCAACACTAAAAAAAGAAGTTATTGATTTAATGACAGATTCTCAAGATTGGTGGCCAGCAGATTATGGCCATTATGGACCTTTTATGATTAGAATGGCATGGCATAGTGCAGGAACTTATAGAGTAGGAGATGGAAGAGGTGGTTCTGGTTCTGGAACACAGCGTTTTGCACCCCTTAATAGTTGGCCAGATAATGGTAACTTAGATAAGGCACGTTTATTATTATGGCCAATTAAAAAGAAATATGGTAAAAAACTGTCTTGGGCGGATTTAATGATTCTTGCTGGTAACTGTGCGTTAGAGTCAATGGGCTTTAAAACGTTTGGTTTTGCTGGAGGAAGAGAAGATGTTTGGGAGCCAGAACAAGATATTTATTGGGGATCTGAAAACCAATGGTTAGGAAACGATGAGCGTTACGATACTAGTGATAGTGATTTAGAAGGGCATTTAGGAGCTGTACACATGGGATTAATTTATGTAAATCCTGAAGGGCCAAACGGAGAGCCAGATCCATTAAAATCTGCACACGATATAAAAATAACATTTGGTCGTATGGCAATGGATGATGAAGAAACTGTGGCATTAGTTGCTGGAGGACATACATTTGGTAAAGCGCATGGTGCAGCAGATCCAGATCAATATGTTGGAGCAGAACCTCATGGCGCTTCTATAGAAGAAATGAGTACAGGTTGGAAAAATACTTTTGGTTCTGGTGTATTAGATGATGCAATTACTAGTGGAATAGAAGGTGCTTGGACGCCTAACCCAACACAATGGGATCATGATTACTTTGATGTATTACTAAATTACGATTGGGAATTAACTAAAAGTCCAGCTGGAGCACACCAATGGACACCAACTGCGGCTTCTAATGCAAAAATGGCACCTAAAGCAGGAGATGCTAATGGAAAACAAGCATTAATGATGACTACTGCCGATATGGCTTTAAAAATGGATCCTACTTATTTAGAAATCTCTAAACGTTTTCATAAAGATCATAAAGCATTCGAAGACGCTTTTGCAAGAGCATGGTATAAGTTAACACATAGAGACATGGGGCCTGTATCTCGTTATTTAGGACCTGAGGTACCAAAAGAAGAGTTGCTTTGGCAGGACCCAATTCCAACAGTAGATTATACTTTAAGTGATGAAGATATAGACTCTTTAAAAGTAAAAATTATAGCGTCAGGACTAACTGTATCTCAATTGGTAAAGACGGCTTGGGCATCTGCATCTACTTTTAGAGGATCAGACAAGCGAGGAGGTGCTAATGGAGGACGTTTACGATTAGAACCACAAAGAAGTTGGGCAGTTAATAATCCAGCAGAATTAAATAAAGTATTAAATGTTCTGGAAGAAATTCAGAAAGAATTTAGTGGTACAATTTCCATGGCAGATTTGATTGTTTTAGGAGGGAATGCAGCAGTTGAAACGGCTGCCGTAAGAGCAGGATACTCAGTTGATGTACCATTTACTCAAGGTAGAGG
>NZ_JBSHNS010000361.1:0-1869 GCF_053601635.1 Pontimicrobium sp. MEBiC01747 | reverse complement strand
TCCTTTCTAATGGAAATGTAGGTGTCGGTACCAATGCTCCAAAAGTAAAATTAGAAATCAATGGAGATGTTAAATCTCAAGGAAGAATAAAAGATAAAACAGGGGTTATTATGCCTGTTGGAAGCATTATTCAATTTGCAGGAACAAAAGCGCCAGAAGGCTGGTTATTATGCGATGGAAGTACTCACCAAAAAAGTGGCAGCAAAGGAGAGCTTTTTAAAGTAGTAGGATACACTTATGGAGGAAGTGGAAATAACTTTAAGGTTCCAGATTTAAGAAGCACTTTTCCAATGGGGGCAAATGCAGCAGTTGCTGCAGAAAAAGTTGGTAAAAAAGGAAACCCAGACCAGCATTCGCATAAAGTAAATCCGCCCAAACAAAGCTTTACTACCAATACTAAAGGAGCACATAGACATAGGTTTTGGCCTAACTGGTACAAACGAGGTTTTGCTGGAGGAGGCTACTCTGGGATAGATACAAATGGGAGAAATATTAAAAATGAAAAAACAGAATCCGAGGGCAGCCATAATCACAGTGTTGCTGTAGACATAAAAGAGTTTAATAGTGGTTCTTCTTCAGATAAAAATAGACCAAAGTGGATCGCTTTAAACTATATCATTAAATACTAAAACAATACTAATTATTCAATACAATTTTTAAAAACAAATAACTAAAACTAATATTATGGCAATTACTATTTCAGAAATTAAAAACTTAACTAATGGGAAATCAGTTGAAGCAACTGCTAAACTAAAAAGCTTTGACAATCAAACAGCTTATGTTCCTAAAATTGTTAATACTAAAGGAACTTTAGCAGATTGGTCAGATTTTGATGAAGAAGATAATATACAAGTTGTCTGGAAGGATGGGAATAAGGTTATTGAAACAACTGTTGGAGGGACTATAAAAAAAGAAGGCACAGAAGCAGGAAAAGTAAAGATTACTATTAACGGATTAATGAAAATGCCAGGCCTTAGCTTAGATTTAAGAGGGCAAATAGCAATAGGTCCAAAAAATCCAAAACCTGGACAACCTGAAGCTGCACTTGTAAGTGTAAGAATGGGGAATACTAAAACCGATAAAAACCTAAAAGGCGATAAATTTATTGATTTTAGTGATAAAACAGATGGGGCACCAGGATCTTATATAAGATTAGACCAATTGGTAGCATGGATTAAAGAAGAAACAGAATCTACAGCTACCGTAACTTATCCAGAATTAAAAGATGCGAATGATGCAGAAGTTCCTGATGTTCAAGAATTCCTTATAGAGTTTAAAGAATTTCATTTTAATATAGACCAAAAAACATTCGATTTTAATGTACAATCAAGAAAAGATGACGAATTTAAATTTGGAAATTTTACCATTAAAAATGTTGGGTTTAGAATTTCGAATGAACCTGTAGCTTTATCGGTAGTAGAAACAAAAGAAGCAGAAACAGAATAAAATTTAATTAATAATTTTTCAAATTAAATAAAGGCAATTTATCCAATATATTAACTGTAATTTTTAATGTCAGAAGAGCAGCAAAAACCGTTGTTTTTAGAAGTAAGTGGGCAAACGGATTTCCATATGGGGAACCCTAATGCCCCTTTAGCTGTAAATATTGCTTTTGGTTATAGAAAAATTACAAAAAAATCAGAAACAACAAGTACACTATATGCCTCTCTAGCATCGGTTAAGGAAGAAGGTATAAGTATAAAAGACATTATTAATTCCTGTACAACAGATACAGTAGATAATATTCCTGAAATATTAGAAAAAGTAGCCTTTAAATCATTCTCGGTAACTTACGGTACAGGAGGAGTAAATGCAACTTCGCTTACCATTACCTTTAACTGTAAGCTTACCATAAACAATCGCATTTTT